>JBEBBB010000053.1:0-3910 GCA_041158605.1 Pseudomonadota bacterium | reverse complement strand
TGCCCGAGTACGCCAGCAAAGGGCACGGCGAGGGTTTTATGCACGACACCGCGATGCTGCTGGGGGCTTTGGGCTGGTCCGCTTACCAAGGCCAGGTCGAGGTGCTGACGCCGTACTTTGGCGCGTCGGGTACGGGCCAAATCAACGCCCTGTTCCCCGTGACCCCCCAGGACTGCGCTGCCATACCGGCCGCTGTGGCCAGCGGGGCCCAGGGTTACACCCCCACCTCGGCCCGCTTGTAAACGCCAACGGTCAACCCAACCCAGCCCCCACACCATGCCCCACCTGGTCATTTACTACACGCCCAACCTCGACGCAGAAACCGACATGGCGGCCTTGTGCCGGACGCTGGCCAACACCATGTTGGCCGTGCGCGACGACGCCGGTCAGCAGGTATTTCCCACCGGTGGGACCCGGGTGTTGGCATACCCCGCGGCGCATTTTGCGGTGTCCGATGGGGGGGCCGCTGGCCGAGCGGCCGGCACCCACACCGGTGCCGCCTCGGGCGACCCCGGCGACTACGCGTTTGTGTACCTGAACGTGCGCATGGGCCGCGGCCGCAGCAGCGCCACACACCAGGCGGTGGGCCAGGCCCTGACGGCGGCCACCCGCGCCCACTTCGACCCGCTGTTTGCCCGGCGCCACATCGGCATCACCTTGCAAGTGGACGAAGGCCCTGAGGTCTTTGACGCCAAACACAGCAACATCCACCCCCTGTTCGCCACCCCACCGGCCAAGGTTTGACCATGCTCGCACCCGACACCATCCAGCAACTGGCCCGCCAGCTGTACGACGCCCGCAAAAGCCGCACCCAGCTGCGGCATTTTTCGAAGCAATTCCCCGAGATGACCATTGAGGACGGGTACGCCATCCAGCGCGCCTGGGTCCAGTTGGAGTTGGCCGACGGCCGCACCATCAAAGGCCGCAAGATCGGCTTGACCTCACGGGCCATGCAGCTGTCCAGCCAGATCACCGAGCCCGATTACGCGCCGCTGATGGACGACATGTTTTACGCCACGGGCAGCGACATCCCCATGGCCGATTTCATCGCCCCCCGTGTGGAGGTGGAGCTGGCCTTTGTGTTGGGCAAACCCCTCAAGGGCCCACACGTCACCTTGTTTGACGTGCTCTCGGCCACCGAGTACGTGACACCGGCCATCGAGATCATCGATTCCCGCATCGAGCAGTTCGACCGCGACACCAAGGCCATGCGCAAGGTCTTCGACACCATTTCCGACTTTGCCGCCAACGCCGGCATCGTGTTGGGCGGGCGGCCTGTGAAGCCCATGGACGTGGACCTGCGCTGGACCGGGGCCCTGCTGCACAAAAACGGGGTGATCGAGGAAACCGGTCTGGCCGCTGCGGTCTTGAACCACCCAGCCACGGGTGTGGCCTGGTTGGCCAACAAGATCGCGCCGTATGGCGAGCAGCTCAACGCCGGTGACATCGTGCTGGCCGGGTCGTTCACCCGCCCCACTCCGGCGGTGGCGGGCGACACCTTCCACGCCGACTACGGCCCCATGGGCAGTATTTCTTTCCGTTTTGTTTGAACAGGGACCAGGCATGGCTGTGCAAAAAGTCGCGGTGGTGGGTGCGGGTGCGATCGGCGGTTTGTTTGCTGGCTGGCTGGGCGCAGCGCCCGGTTTGGGCCTGGACCTGTCGGTGGTGGCCCGTGGCGCCACCTTGCAGGCCCTGCAAGCCCATGGCCTGCGCTTGACCCAGGGTGGCCAGGCGCAGACCGTGGCGGTGCGGGCCACCGACAACCCCGCCAGCCTGGGGCCCCAGGACCTGGTGGTGGTGTCGGTCAAAGGGCCGGCCCTGGCCCAGGTGGCGCCCTTGGTGCAAGCCTTGATGGGCCCGCAGACCCGTGTGTTGGTGGCCATGAACGGTGTGCCATGGTGGTTCTTTCAAGGGTTTGGTGGCCCCTGTGCTGGTTTGGCCCTCCAAGCGGTGGACCCCACCGGTGCCATCGCTGCGGCCATACCCGCCCACCAGGTGGTGGGTGCGGTGGTGCACGCCAGTGCCGCCAACGCAGGGCCGGGGGTGGTGCGCCACGTGGCCGGCAACGGCTTGGTGATCGGCACCCCAGCCGGTGGGGTGTCTGGCGAGCTCAACGCCATGGCGGCGTTGTTGCAAGCGGGCGGTTGGGCGGTGACGGTGTCGGAGCGCATCCAGCGCGACATTTGGTACAAGCTTTGGGGCAACATGACCATGAACCCGGTGTCGGCCCTGACCGGTGCCGCCTGCGACCGGGTGTTGGACGACCCCTTGGTCAAGGGGTTTTCCAGTTCGGTCATGCGCGAAGCCGAGCAGATCGGCCAACTGATCGGCTGCGGTATCGGCCAAGATCCGGAAGAGCGCCACGCCGTGACCCGCAAACTGGGCAGCTTCAAAACCTCCATGTTGCAAGACCTGGAGGCCGGTCGGCCCCTGGAGATCGACGCCCTGGTGGGCGTGGTCCATGAAATTGGCCGCCACCTGGGGCTGGCCACCCCCAACATCGACGCCCTGTTCGGCCTGGTCCGTTTGATGGCCCAAGGCCGTGGCCTTTACAACACCCCACCCACGCCATGATGAACAACCCCACCAACACCTTCAAGGCCGCTTTAAAAGCCGGCCAGTCCCAGATCGGCTGCTGGGTCGGCCTGGCCGATGCCAACGTGGCCGAGGCCTTGGCCGGTTGCGGGTTCGACTGGCTGCTGCTGGATGGCGAACACGCGCCCAACGACGTGCGCACCGTGCTGGAGCAGTTGCGCGCGGTGGCACCTTACGCTGTGCAACCGGTGGTACGCCCGGTGCAGGGCGAGGTCGCCCTGATCAAGCAGTACCTGGACGTCGGGGCCCAGTCCCTGTTGGTGCCCATGATCGACACCCCAGAGCAGGCCGCCTTGATGGCCAAAGCGGTGCGTTACCCGCCCCATGGCATCCGCGGTGTGGGGGCCGCCCTGGCCCGCGCCTCGCGCTGGAACCAGGTCACCGACTACCTCAACCAAGCCGAACAAGAGATCTGTTTGCTGGTGCAGGCCGAAACCACCCTGGCGGTGCAAAACCTGGCCGCCATCGCCGCGACCGACGGCGTGGACGGGGTGTTTTTTGGGCCAGCCGATTTGTCGGCGTCCATGGGTTACCGAGGCCAGCCCAACCACCCCGAGGTGCAGCGCACCATCCTGGAAGGCATCCGCACCGTTCGCGCTGCGGGCAAGGCCCCCGGCATTTTGATGGCCGATAAAAAGCAGGCCCAGGTGTACCTGGACGCGGGCGCGCAGTTTGTGGCCGTGGGGGTGGACACCACCTTGCTGGTGCGTGCCGCCACCGACCTGGCTGCCAGCTTCAAAAACCCCGGCACCACCGCCGCACCCACCACACAGACCACTCCCGGTCCCACTGGCCAGGTGTACTGACCCCCTCACCGCCACCCTGACCGTTCCATGACCACCCTTATCCTGCGCGACCCCAGCCTGCTCAAATCCCAGTGCCTGATCGATGGCCGCTGGTCGGACGCCCACACCGGTGCGCCCATTGAGGTGCGCAACCCCGCCACCGGCGCCCTGATCACCACCGTGCCCGACATGGGGCGCGCGGAAACCGACATGGCCATCGCTGCCGCCGACCGCGCCTTGCTCGCCTGGAAAAACCGCACCGCCGAAGACCGAGGCCGCGTGTTGCGCCGCTGGTTCGACCTGATGTTGCAACACCAGGACGACCTGGCCTTGCTCATGACCAGCGAACAGGGCAAACCCCTGGCCGAGGCCCAGGGTGAGATCCAGTACGCGGCGTCGTACATCGAGTGGTTTGCCGAAGAGGCCCGCCGCACCTATGGCGAGGTCATCCCCTCGCCCTGGCCCGACAAACGCATCGTGGTGACACGCGAGCCGGTGGGCGTATGCGCCGCCATCACCCCCTGGAACTT
>JBEBBB010000052.1:0-9522 GCA_041158605.1 Pseudomonadota bacterium | reverse complement strand
CCGAGGTCTCCACCACCACCAGGTCAAAACCAGCGGCGCGGCAGGCCGCGATCACATCGGGCAGCGCCTGGCTGATCTCCGAGCCAAAGTCCCGGGTGGCCAAGCTGCGCATGAAGATGCGCTGGCCGTTTTGCCATGCACCGGTCGCGTTCATGCGGATGCGGTCGCCCAGCAGGGCTCCACCCGATTTGCGCCGGCTCGGGTCGATCGAGATGACGGCCACGCGCACGCTGTCGTCTTGGTCCAGGCGCAAGCGGCGGATGAGCTCGTCGGTCAGGCTGGACTTGCCCGCGCCGCCGGTCCCCGTGATGCCCAGTACCGGGGCGGGGTGGGCGGCAGCGGCCTGGCGCACCTGGGCCAGCACCGCCGCGTCGGCTTTGCCGTTGTCCAGCGCCGTGATGAATTGCGCCAGCGCGCGCCAGGCCCCTTCGCTGTGTCCTTGCAGCGCCTCTAGCTGGCTGGGCGCGTGCACCGAGAGGTCCTGGTCGCAGCGCATCAGCATTTCGCCGATCATGCCCTGCAGCCCCAGGCGTTGGCCGTCCTCCGGACTGAAGATGCGCACCCCGTGGGCGGCCAGCGCCGCGATCTCCTGGGGCACGATCACGCCGCCGCCGCCGCCAAACACCTGGATGTGGGCCCCACCGCGCGCGCGCAGCAGCTCCACCATGTACTGGAAGTACTCGTTGTGCCCACCCTGGTAGCTTGAGACCGCCACCCCTTGCACGTCTTCTTGCAACGCCGCGGTCACCACCTCTTCCACCGAGCGGTTGTGGCCCAGGTGGATCACCTCTGCGCCCATGTTCTGCAAGATGCGGCGCATGATGTTGATGGCCGCGTCGTGGCCGTCAAACAGGCTCGCGGCCGTCACAAACCGCACCTTGTGTTGCGCTTTGTAGTTGGCCAGCGATGTGTGGGCTGCGGACAGGTCGCTCATGGGGAGGGCTCCGATTGACGTTTACGTAAACGTCAATATTAACCGGGTGTCTGGGTCGCTGTACACGGTGACTTCCCGGGGTGGGGACGTCTTGCGCGAAGCCTTGTCGGCGTGCTAAAATCTTGGGTTCGGTGGAAATTCGTTCACTGAAAACGCGTTGAAAAACGCACTTTCTTCGAGGTTCATATGTACGCGGTCATAAAAACCGGCGGCAAACAATACCGTGTTGCTGTTGGCGAAAAACTTAAAGTAGAACAGATTGCTGCGGATGTGGGTCAAGAGATCGTGATCGACCAGGTGTTGGCCGTCGGCAACGGCGCTGATATCAAGGTGGGCACGCCCTTGGTCTCCGGCGCAACGGTCACGGTCACTGTGGTGTCCCACGGTCGTCACGACAAGGTTCGCATTTTCAAAATGCGCCGTCGCAAGCACTACCAGAAGCGCCAAGGCCACCGTCAAAACTACACCGAGCTGCAAATCGGCTCGATCAACGGCTAAGGAGTCCACACCATGGCACAGAAAAAAGGCGGCGGCTCAACCCGCAACGGTCGCGACTCCAAACCGAAAATGCTCGGCGTGAAGGTGTACGGCGGCCAAGTTGTCAGCGCCGGTGCGATCATCGTGCGCCAGCGTGGCACCAAGTTCCACCCCGGCGTGGGCGTGGGCGTGGGCAAAGACCACACCATTTTTGCCGTGACCGACGGCACGGTGAGTTTCGCCACCAAAGGCGCGATGAACCGCCAGGTGGTGAACGTCACCCAGGGTTGATACCCGGCGTTTGGGCGCTGGTCGCCCAAACCACCCAAAGGCCCGCTGTGCGGGCCTTTTGTGTTTATTCCATTCGAGGACAATGCCACCATGAAATTCGTTGACGAAGCCTACATCGACGTGGCCGCTGGCGATGGTGGCAATGGCTGCGCCTCCTTCCGGCACGAAAAATACAAAGAGTTCGGCGGCCCCGACGGCGGCGATGGTGGTCGCGGTGGCCACGTGTACGCCCTGGCCGACGAGAACCTGAACACCCTGGTGGACTACCGCTATTCGCGCCGTTTTGAGGCCCAGCGGGGCGAACACGGCAAGGGCTCTGACATGTTTGGCGCCAAGGGCGAGGACATCGTTCTCAAAATGCCGGTGGGCACCATCATCCGCAACGCCGAGACCGGTGAGGTGATGCACGAGTTGTTGCACCCGGGCGAGCAAATTTTGCTGGCCAAAGGCGGCGAGGGTGGTTACGGCAACCTCCGTTTCAAAAGCGCGATCAACCGGGCGCCTCGCCAAAAAACCCCGGGCCACCTGGGCGAGCGCTACAGCGTGCAGCTGGAGCTCAAAGTGCTGGCCGATGTGGGGCTGCTGGGCATGCCCAACGCCGGCAAATCCACGTTCATCGCGGCGGTGTCCAACGCGCGGCCCAAAATCGCCGACTACCCCTTCACCACCTTGCACCCCAACCTGGGGGTGGTGCGTGTGGGGCCTGAAAAAAGTTTTGTGGTGGCCGACGTGCCCGGTCTGATCGAAGGGGCCTCCGAGGGCGCCGGTTTGGGTCACCAGTTTTTGCGCCACCTGCAGCGCACCCGCTTGCTGCTGCACGTGGTGGACATGGCCCCGTTTGACGACAGCATCGACCCGGTCGAGCAGGCCAAGGCCATTGTCAAAGAGCTCAAAAAGTACGACCCCAACCTGCACGCCAAACCGCGCTGGTTGGTGTTGAACAAGCTGGACATGGTGCCGGCCGAGCAGCGCGAGGCCCTGGTGAAAGACTTTGTCAAACGCTTCAAGTTCAAGGGGCCTGTGTTTGAGATCTCGGCCCTGACGCGTGAAGGGTGCGAGGTGTTGGTGCAAAAAATCTTCCAACACATCGTCGCCACCCGCGAGGCCGAAAAACCCGCCGTCACCGTCGACCCCCGTTTCCCTGTCCAGTCCGCATGAACGCCCCCGTGACCACCCCGCCGCTCGCTTTGCCGTCCACCCCCGCTGCCGACGTCTTGAAAGGCGCGCGGCGCATCGTGGTCAAGGTGGGGTCCAGCCTGGTCACCAACGAGGGCCGTGGCCTGGACGAATCGGCCATAGGCCAATGGAGCGCCCAGCTCAGCGCCTTGTCCAAGGGCGGTCGCGAGGTCATCATGGTCAGCAGCGGTGCCATCGCTGAGGGCATGAAACGCCTGGGGTGGTCGGTGCGCCCCAAGGCCATCAACGAACTCCAGGCCGCCGCGGCGGTGGGGCAGATGGGCTTGGTGCAGATGTACGAAACCAAGCTGCGCGAAATGGGCATCGGCAGCGCCCAGGTGCTTTTGACCCATGCCGATCTGGCCGACCGCGAGCGTTACCTGAACGCCCGTTCCACGCTCTTGACCCTGTTGCAGCACGGTGTGGTGCCAGTGATCAACGAAAACGACACCGTGGTCAACGACGAGATCAAGTTTGGCGACAACGACACCCTGGGTGCCTTGGTCGCCAACTTGGTCGAGGCCGACCTGTTGGTGATATTGACCGACCAAAAAGGCCTGTACACCGCTGATCCCCGCAAAAACCCCGACGCCCGTTTTGTGGACGTGGCTTGCGCGGGCGACCCGCTGCTGGAAGACATGGCTGGTGGTGCCGGCTCCCGGATCGGTACCGGCGGCATGATCACCAAAATCCTGGCGGCCAAACGGGCGGCTGGGTCTGGCGCGTCCACCGTCATCGCCTGGGGCCGCGAACCCGATGCGTTGTTGCGCTTGGTGGCCGGTGAACCCATAGGCACCTGCTTGGTGGCCGAAACCCCCAAAAAACAGGCCCGCAAACAGTGGATGGCCGATCACCTGCAGCTCCGTGGGGCGGTCCTTGTGGATGCGGGCGCCATGGACAAAATTGTGGCCGGTGGCAAAAGCCTGTTGCCCATAGGCATGACCAGCGTAGAGGGTGATTTCGCCCGTGGTGATGTGATCGCCATACGCGGGCCCGAAGGCCAAGAGGTGGCCCGTGGCTTGGCCAACTACGCGGCGCCCGAGGCCCGCTTGTTGTGCCGCAAGGCCTCTGCCGATTTTGAGCGCTTGTTGGGGTATGCGGCCGAGCCCGAAATGATCCACCGGGACAACCTGGTGCTGACGCGCCAGGGCTGAAACCGCAGGGCCTGCAGGCCCTGGTTGGGGAACGTTCAGTTGGTGGTGGGCCTGCCGTAACGCAGCTCGCGCAACATGCGCCGGGCGTCCCCATTGGGGGTGGCGCCGTCACAAAACGCCAGCTTGGCCAACGTCCAGGCAGGGCGAGATGCGTTGCCCTCGGTCACCGGGCGCCAATCGGCCCCAGCCATGGTTTGCCAGGTGCCGCCAGCCGCACCGCTGTCGCTGGACCAGCGGGCGTAGGTTTTGGTTTGGCGTGTGCTGCAACGCAAGCCCTCGTACAGCACCGTCTGGGCGGTGGCGCTGCGGGCCACCAACACATAGCGCACCACGCCGTCGGTGCCCAACGTCACCGTGGCGGGCACCACCCCAAACTGCAACGAGGAGTACACCGTGATTTCAAACGGCACCACATCCTGCGGGTTGAACCCCACGGGTGGGGCCTGTTCCAGCTCTTGCCAGTTGTCGGGCTCTTTCCAGTTGCTGGGCTGGGCTTGTGTGGTGGCGTGCAGGCCCAAAGCCAGCAAACCAGCAGCGGCCAGCAGGCCTGGTCGCGAAAAAGGAGGCAAGGTCAAGGCCGGGGTTCCTGGGGCAAGGAGTGGTTTTTGTGCGCCCGCAAGGGGTTGCTGGGCAGCGGTTCGAAGGTGGCGCCGGGTGGCAGGTCGACATGGACCGGTGGTGGCGCAGCGCCGTCGGGCGCGCCAGCCGTGTCGCGCCCAGGCCGTGCATGCCCGCGCAGGTAGCGGTTGCGGTGGTCGTTTTTGGGCAGGTAACGGGCCAATTCGGTCAGGGCCATTTCGTAAACGCCCCGTTTGAACTCGACCACCACGTCCAAAGGCACCCAGTAGTCGTTCCAGCGCCAAGCGTCGAACTCGGGGTGGTTGGTGGCGCGCAGGTTGAGGTTCCAGTCGCCGCTGACCAGCTTGAGCAGGTACCAGATTTGTTTCTGGCCTTTGTAGTGGCCACGCGCGTCGCGGCGGATGTAGCGGTCTGGCACCTCATAGCGCAACCAGTCCCGTGTGCGGGCAACGATGGCCACGTGCTCGGGCATCAGCCCGACTTCTTCGTGCAGCTCGCGGAACATGGCCTGTTCCGGGGTTTCCCCCCGGTCTATGCCGCCTTGCGGAAACTGCCACGAGTGGGTCCGGATGCGTTTGCCCCAGAACACCTGGTTGCGCTGGTTGAGCAGAATGATGCCGACATTGGGCCTGAAGCCGTCTCTGTCAAGCATAATCAACCCCAAATTTTTAAACTGTCTCGATTATGCATCGTCGGGCATGGCTTGAGTAGCGTTTGCACAGGGTAATTACCCGATGCAAAAGGCTGGTGGCCAGGTCGGTGGTGCCGCAAACCACCACACCCCCATGAAAGCCTCCCAGTTCCTGATCACCACCCTCAAGGAAGCCCCCGCCGACGCCGAGGTGGTCAGCCACCAGCTCATGACCCGTGCCGGCATGGTCCGCAAGCTCGGCGCTGGCATTTACAACTACATGCCCATGGGTTTGCGGGTGATCCAGAAGGTGGAGCGCATCGTCCGCGAGGAAATGAACCGGGCGGGCGCGATCGAAATGACCATGCCCGTGGTGCAACCGGCCGAGTACTGGCAAGAGACCGGGCGCTTCGACAAAATGGGCCCCGAGTTGCTGCGCATACAAGACCGGCACGAGCGCCAGTTTGTGATCCAGCCCACCAGCGAAGAGGTGGTCACCGACGTGGCGCGCCAAGAGTTCCGCAGCTACAAACAGCTGCCCAAAAACCTGTACCAAATCCAAACCAAGTTCCGCGACGAGCGGCGCCCCCGGTTTGGCTTGATGCGCGGGCGCGAGTTCATCATGAAAGACGCCTACTCTTTCGACCGCGACGAGGCCGGTGCCAAAACCAGCTACCAGGTCATGGCCGCCGCCTACCGCCGCATTTTTGACCGGTTTGGCCTGACCTACCGCGCGGTCGCGGCCGACAGCGGTGCCATTGGTGGCGATCTGAGCGAAGAGTTCCAGGTGATTGCCGCCACCGGCGAAGACGCCATCGTCTACTGCCCCAACAGCGGTTACGCTGCCAACATGGAAAAGGCCGAGGCGCTGGCCCCCACCGGCCCCCGCCCTGCGGCGACACAGGCCATGGTCAAAACCCCCACGCCCGGCAAGGCCACCTGCGCCGATGTGGCCCAACTGCTGGGGCTGCCCTTGGCGGCCACCATCAAGTCCTTGGTGCTGGCCACGGACACCACCAACGAGGCTGGCGAGGTGGTTGGCAGCGAGGTCTGGCTGTTGCTGCTGCGCGGTGACCACGACATGAACGAGGTCAAGGTGGGCAAGGTGCCTGGCCTGGACAAGGGGTTCCGCTTCGCCAGCCTGGCCGAAATCGAGGCCCATTTCGGTTGCAAGCCGGGTTACCTGGGCCCTGTAGGCCTCAAAAAGCCCCTCAAGGTGGTGGCCGATCGCGAGGTCGCGGTCATGGCCGATTGGGTGTGTGGGGCCAACGAGGTCGACTTTCACACCACCGGTGTGAACTGGGGGCGTGACCTGCCCGAACCCGACCTGGTGGCCGACCTGCGCAACGTGGTGGCCGGAGACCCGTCACCCGATGGGCAAGGCCCTTTGGCCATCGAGCGCGGCATTGAGGTGGGCCACGTGTTTTACCTGGGCACCAAGTACAGCAAGGCCATGAACGCCACCTTCCTGGACACCGACGGCAAACCCAAACATTTCGAGATGGGCTGTTATGGCATCGGCGTGACCCGCTTGCCCGCTGCTGCCATTGAGCAAAACCACGACGAACGCGGCATCATTTGGCCCGACGCCATCGCACCCTTCACGGTGGTGGTCTGCCCCGTGGGTGCCGACCGCAGCGAGGCCGTGAAACAGGCCGCCGACAGCCTGTACCAAGACCTGTTGGCCGACGGCGTGGACGTTATTTTGGATGACCGGGGCGAGCGCCCAGGCGCCATGTTCGCCGATTGGGAACTGATTGGGGTGCCCCACCGCGTCACCATCGGCGACCGGGGTTTAAAAGAAGGGCTGGTGGAGTACCAGCACCGCCGCGACACCACCGCCACCAAGCTCGACCTGGCCGCCGTGCGGCAGTTGCTGCGGGAGCGCCTGGGGGCTTGAGGTGTCGGTTGCAGGGCCCAGCCGCCGCCTGTGCCTGAGGGGCCTGGCCGCCGGTGTGGGCCTGGCCGCTGCTCTGGGCGCCACCCGCGCGGGGGCGGGGCAACTCGAGGAGCCTCTGGCCGACTCGGTGCGCACAGCCCTGAGCGCGGCGGTGGCGGCTTCCGACCCACCGGTCCCCGACTTCGAAGACACCCCATCCCGCATGGCCTATGTGCGGTGGCTGGGGGCCATGAGCCCTCGCTTGGCGCGGCGCAAACCCGAGTTCCAAAGCCGGGTCGACTTTTTGCAAACCGTCTGGTACGAGTCCCGCCGCGCGGGGCTGGACACCTCGCTGGTGTTGGGCCTGATCCAGGTGGAGAGCGCGTTCCGCAAATACGCCATTTCCAGCGTGGGCGCGCGGGGCTACATGCAAATCATGCCGTTTTGGGCCCGCTTGATCGGGGACGGCGACGTGGGCACCTTGTTCCACATGCAAACCAACATCCGTTTTGGTTGCGTGATCTTGCGCCACTACCTGGACCGCGAGAATGGCGACATCTTCATGGCCTTGGGCCGATACAACGGCAGCCGGGGCAAAGCGGCGTACCCCAACGCCGTGTGGGCGGCCCAGAAGCACTGGCAAGCGGCCTGAGCCCTGGCGGCTACTGCAAAAAGCCGATGCGGCTTTTGGCCCCCGCAGCACGGGGCAGGTCTTCGGGTGTGATGTGGTCGCGCCGGTCCAGCCGGGCGTTGCCAAAGCCGGTCATGAGCGCGCGCCGCATCTCCCGTGGGGCCACACCGGCCAGCGCGTCCAGCACGTTGTCGCGGGGCGTGGCTTCAAACAGGCGGCCCCAGTCGTGTTCATCCCGCAGGCCTTGGTAGATCTGGCGGGCGATGTGCCGTGCTGCGGCCAGGTCGGGTGCCTCGATCTGGAACACGTTCATCCGGTTCAAAATGGGGTCGGGGATGCCACGCTCGTCGTTGGCGGTGGTGATCCAAATCACCTGGCTGGCGTCGATGGGCACCTCGGCAAACTCGTCGGTGAAGCGCTGGGCTGTGTCGTGTTCCAGCAGGCTGTAAAGGGCGCCCAGTGGGTCGTATTGGGCGTCGGTACTGGCCTTGTCGATTTCGTCCACCACGATCACCGGGTTGGCGTAGTGGCCATCCACCAGGGCCTCGAACACCTTGCCGGGGCGCGAGCCTTTCCATTGGGCCGACGAGCCCGACAACAACCAGCCTGCGGTCATGGAGCTCATGGGCACCAAATTCATGCTGGTGCCCAGCAGGTCGGCCACCAGGCGGGCGAAGTGGGTTTTGCCCACGCCGGGTGGGCCCAGCAGCAGCATGGGGGTGAGCTCCAGGGCGTCTTGGCTGTCCTGGCTCAGGGCCACGTGGCGTTTCAAGTCGTCCAGCGGCGCACCAAAGTTGGGCAGTTGGCTGTACAGGTGGGCCATGTCGGGCACCCCAGACGGTTTCACGGCAAACCGCTGGGTGCCCCGTTCCAGCATGCGCTCGTAGGTAGCGCGCAGGTTCTCGTGGTCGCGTTCCTGGCCTTGCAGTTTGGCCAGGCGGCGTTCCACGTCGTCGGCGCGGTACACGTCGCGCATCCGGGCCACGGGCAGGCCCAGGGTGGCGGGGGTGGTGGCAGCGTTTGAAGGCATGGCGTGCTCCCTAACAACCTTGACGCCTCTATTCAAGCACAAGCCGTGCCGGCGCTCAACAGGGGTGCGGCGGGGACGCGACAGATGCTGGTCCAAGCCGCAAAAAAGGCCCCAAAGGGCCCTGGTGGTGGTGCCGGCGGGGCGTTTAAGCCGCCTGCCCGTTGATCACCTGTTGCAACTCACCCGATTCGTACATCTCCATCATGATGTCGGAGCCGCCGATGAACTCGCCCTTGACATAGAGCTGGGGGATGGTCGGCCAGCTGCTGTATTCCTTGATGCCCTGGCGGACGGCGGGGTCTTCCAGCACGTTGACGGTGGCCACGGTTTTGGTGTCCACGCCGCAGGCTTTCAGGATTTGGATCGCGCGGCCCGAAAACCCACATTGCGGGAAGCTGGCGGTGCCTTTCATGAACAACACGATGGCGTTGTTTTTAACGAGGTCGTCGATGCGCTGGTGGGTGTCGGACATGGGGGGCGGTCTCCTAAACCTCACATTATCGGGTAAACCCTGAAACCGTTCAAGCGGTGGGGTGGGCCTGGGCCCCGGTGCACCGGGTGTGGCCGGCCAGGTCTTGGCGGTGCTGGGCCGGCGCCCAGGCGGGTGGGGAGAGGAGGGCGGCCACATCGGCCCCTTGGTCCCAGCCGTGTTCCAGCAGCAGCCACCCGCCCGGCAGCAGGTGCGTGGGGGCCAGGTCCACGATCTGCCGGATGTCCTCCAGGCCGTCGGGCCCACTGGC
>JBEBBB010000051.1:0-6149 GCA_041158605.1 Pseudomonadota bacterium | reverse complement strand
AAACCCGCCAGGTTCAGTCCGATAAGGGTGAAAAGGGTTGCCAGCGCAGCCACGACTGTTGGACTTTGCAGCTGAAACCCCCACCCCAGTTGTTCTCCGGCGGTTCGCAGCGCCAGCAGGCCACCTCCCAACACGAGAAACGACAGCAGCACCCCAGCGGTGTAAGCCAGTCCATGGACCCTGTTTGTCCGAGCAGAGCCCCCATGCTGTGCAAATCCCACCACTTTGATGGCCAATACGGGCAGCACACAAGGCATCAGGTTGAGTATCAATCCACCCAACAGGGCCCCACCCAGGGCCAGCAGCCACGTGTTGGTGGCGTTGGTCGCAGGCGGCGCAGTGGTCAACGCCTGTGCCAAGGCGTCGGGTACGGCAACCCGTGCCTGGGTGGCGGGCCAGTTCCCGGTCACCTGGGCCACCATCTGAAAGCCCGGGCCAGCGGGGTTGTTTTGATCGTTTTGAGCCAATGCCAACACCAACCCCACAGCCGATGGCGCCCCAGCGCGTTGTTCGTTGTAGGGGAGTTGTGCGGTCCAGCGCCCCTTGGACCAGGTTTGTGTCCAAGGGGCGCCAGGGGCGATCAAGTTGGCTTCCTCGGGAAAAATTTCCAGGCGGCGGTCTCGCCAGGCTGCGGGCAGCCCCTCAACCGTGACGGCCAGGTGGTCCTGTCCTGGGGTCAATTCGGCGCGTGCGCCCTGTGGTGGGGGGGTGGGAGCCATGGACCAGGATTTTTCAAACAGCGCTTGGTGCTCCGCCGGTTGGCTGTTGGCACCCAGTGTCAATTCAAACCGGCCCTCTTCTGGGATGCACTCCGTGCGACAAACCAACCACTGGGCGTGCAATTGCACCCGGGTATCACCCGCTTGGTGGGTGGCGGGAATCCGCACTTCCACGGGTAACAGCACATCCCCCCCATAACCGTAGTTGGCCAGGTCCCCCAGGGGAAACTTTTGGGGTGTGGGCCAAACCACCGATGAGACGTTCAAGCCGGGTGGCAACTGCCAGGTCAACGCGGTGGGCAAACCGGAGTCACCCGGGTTTTTCCAGTAGGTGTGCCAGTCGGGTGCGTGTTGCAACCGCAGGCCCAGCCACAGCGTCTGGCCAGGTTGCACGCCACGGGGTGCATGTGCCAGCAAAGTGGCGCGCACCTGATCGGTTTTAACCTGGTGGGTCGGGGTTTGTCCCTGCGCAACAGCCCCCCCAAAAAACAGGCACAGCCAGAGGCCGGCTTTAAACAGTTGCTGCATGTCACCTTTCTTGATCGGAGGCCGTGGGACTGGCGCTCCACCCGCAAAGTTCCCCCGCTGTGGTTACCATAGCCCCATGACCCGCGCTTTCCCAACCCACCTGCGTCCATGGGCTGCCCTGCGAACAACCGATTTTGCCACCCTGGACCCCGCATCCACCGTGGCGGTCTTGCCGGTCGGGGCGACAGAGCAGCACGGCCCCCATTTACCTCTGTCTGTGGACACCGATTTGGTCGAGGGGGTGCTGACCGCTTGCGCAGAGCATTTGCCTCCAGACAACCCCTTTTTGGTGCTGCCAACCCAATCCGTTGGGCTGAGCCCGGAGCATCAGCGGTTTCCCGGGACCTTGACCCTGCGCGCTGAAACAGTCATTCGCCTTTGGACCGAAATTGGGGAGTCGGTTGCCAGGGCTGGCGTGCGCAAGTTATTGATTTTTAACGGACATGGTGGCCAAGTGGGGCTGATGGACATTGTGGCCCGGGACCTTCGCTCGCGACTGAACATACTGGTGTACACCGCCAACTGGTACGACCTTCCTTTGTTCGACCCCCACGGTCAGGATGTGAACGACCGGATCGCACCCGAGGAGCGCCGTTTTGGTATCCATGGTGGTCAGGTTGAAACGGCCATGATGCTGGCACTGGCGCCCAGCCGCGTTGACATGGGCCAAGCCCAGGCTTTTGCATCCACCTCTGCCGACCGGGCGGCACGTTACCCGGTGTTGGGCAACGGCCGCAGCGCCAAGTGGGGGTGGCAGATGCAAGATTACAACCCGCAAGGTGCCGTGGGGCGGGCTGATTTGGCGTCCGCCGATGATGGTGCCGCCTTGTTGGCGGCCGCAGGTCGTTCGCTGGCCACCTTGCTACAAGAGGTTTCCTCCTTGCCGCTTTCCATGTTGCTTGACTGCCCTCAGGTGGGGCGACCCTCACCCTGACCGTCAGGCGTGGGTCACCCAATCGGCAGCTGGAACAGTTGCCAAGTGGGGGATTTCGTTAAACGACACCAGTCCCCATTTTTGAGGTCCCACATGCAGTTGCGTCAACGCGGTGTTGCGCAGGCGCAGGTTCAATTCGATGGTGGTCTCAGGGGTGGTGCCCAGTACAGCGCCGGTCGCGGTGGCGATGGGGCCTCCGCTGGACACCACCAAAACCCGCTTGAGGGGCTGGCCTCGCAGGGCAGTCAGTTGTTCGACAATGCCGCTGCGGAAACCTTGGTAACTGGGCATCCCCTGAGGGCTCAGTACCCCATCCATCCAGCCGCGCAAGGCGTCACGCAGCAATTGAAAATAACGCCGGTAAGCTTCAGGAGAGCTGGTTGGCATCGGCGGTGTGATTTGTTGGGCCGCCAGCAAAGCCGCGCTGTCATACTCGTTCCAGGCGGGATGAGGAATCGCCGCCAGTTCACAGCCCATGCCTCTGGCAAGGCCTTCCAGGGTTTGCTGGTGCCTCTTGAGCGTGCCCGTCCAGACCGCGTCAAAAACCACACCCTGTTGTCGAAAATACGCCCCAAGCCGCTCACTTTGTTGATGGCCCCGTTCGCTCAGGTTGTCATAGTCCGCTGCGCCCAAAGAGGCTTGCCCGTGCCGTACCAAAAAGAGTGTGCCCATGGGGTAATTGTGGCCAGAGATGGTCCGGGTGGCAGTCCCTCGGGTGACGCACTCACCAGGGCACGTGGCCCCGTATACAAGTGACGGTGTCCCCTCCCACCCAAACGGTCTGGGTGGCATCTTGCTCGATATAAACCCTGCCCGCTCGCCCCATGCAGCTGCCTTGTGCGGCGGTGTAGCGTTTGGGTGCCCTGCCTGTGCTTATCAGCCACTGCGCCATGGCCGCGTTCAAACTCCCGGTCACGGGGTCTTCAGCCAGCCCCCCGTGCCCGGGGAAAAAGGCCCGAACCTCAAAAGCGGTGTCGCCGTCGGCGTCTTGGGGCGCGATCAGCCCCACCTCCCAGTCTTTTAAGGCGATGGGATCGGGTTGGACCTTGCGCACCCGGTTCGCATCCTGCAGCAACAAGCCCCGCCAAGCGGGACCGTTGTCACACCAGCTGTGAGCGATCACTTCATGGGGTTGCAAGCCCAGTCCGTGCACCAGCCGCGCCAAATCCTGCTCGCTCAGGGGGCCCTGTCGGCGCAACGGCGGAGCAGCAAATGCCAAACGGCCATTCTGGCGGCGGACCCGTACCAAGCCCACCCCGCACTCTTGCACCACGTCCGCCGCACGGGGCTGTCCACCCATTTCGAGCCAGGCATGGCAGGTGCCCAGGGTCGGGTGCCCCGCAAAAGGCAATTCCCGACCGGGGCAAAAAATTCGAACCTGGTAATCGGCGCCGCTTTCCTGTCCTTGTGGTGTGGGGGGTAGGACAAATGTGCACTCCGACAGGTTGGTCCAATCGGTAAAACGCTGCATCATCGCCGTGTCCCAGCCACTGGCATCCATTACCACCCCTACCGGGTTGCCCATACACGCTTGGGCGGTAAAAACGTCTACTTGTCGGTAAGGGCGTGGCGGCATCATGGCTGTTTCTTGAGCAGTGCTGCCTTGATGGTTTGTGCAAGGGCCGCGACACCCCGGTCTATTTGGTCCTCTGTTGCTGTGACAAAAGAGAGACGCAAGGTTTGGTTGTCTCCATCCTGCGCATAAAAAGCCGCACCCGGTACATAAGCAACCCCATTGTCCACCGCCTTCGGCAGCATCTGGGTGGCGTTCAGTGGGGCCGGTAACCTCATCCACAAAAACATCCCCCCGCGGGGTTGGTTCCATGTCACATCCAGCCCCGCCATATGCTGTGACAAAGCGGCTTGCATGGCCGCAAACTGGGACCGGTAACGCTGCCTTATGGCTGGGATGTGTCCATCCAAAAAACCTGTTTTTAACACCGCACTGACCAAGCGCTGGTTGAAACTGGGGGTGTGGAGATCGGCTGCTTGTTTGGCTTGCAGGAGTTTGGGGTACAAGCGGGCGGGGGCCACCACAAAGCCCAGTCGCAGCCCAGGGGCCAACACCTTCGAGAAAGATCCCAGGTAAACACACCCTTCGGGGTTTCGGGCCGTCAGTGGTGCAGGGGGGGGCTCATCGAACCACAAGTCGCCATAAGGGTTGTCCTCCACCAAAGGCAGCCCCGCTTCGGCAGCATGGTTCACCAACAGCGCCCGCCTCGCTTCCGACATGGTTTGCCCTGTGGGGTTCTGGAAATTGGGCAGCACGTACATGAAGCGGGCCCGGGTTGCAGCCAGTTCAGCCACCTGGGTCACAGGACCCTCGGCATCAGCGGGAACGGGTACAAACCGGGGGCCCATGGGCGTAAAGGCTTGCAAGGCGCCCAAATAGGTTGGCGTTTCCACCAGAACCGGACTGCCGGGGTCGATCAGGACCTTGCCTAGCAAGTCCAAGCCCTGCTGAGAACCTGTGGTGATCAAAACCTGTGCGGGATCTACAGCCCAAGGCAACATGGCGGCCACCTGCTCTCGCAGTGCGGGCAAGCCCTCGCTGGCGGCGTATTGCAGCGCTGCTGCGCCGTCTTGCCGAAGCACATCGGCGCAGGCCGTCGCCACCGCCTCTACCGGGAAGGTCAGCGGAGAGGGAAGGCCTCCGGCCAAACTGATGATGCCCGGTCGCTCGGTGACTTTCAGGATATCCCTGATCACCGATGGGTTCATTTGGTGCGCGCGTTCAGAAAGGGTCCAAGGCATCTTGTCGGGGCTTTCGGTTGTGTGTACTGCTCAGCATGTGATCGTCAGGTGCCAGACAGCTTGTCCCAGCGTTCCAGCAAAGCCATCAGCTCGTCTTCTATGTCGCCGTGGCGCGCTGCCATAGAGGCGGCCCGCCCCGGATCGGTGCCATACAACGTGCCATCGGCCAGCGCGGCATCGATGGCGGCTTGCTCGCGTTCCAGTGCGTCGATCTGGTCGGGCAGGGCTTCCAGCTCCCTTTGTTCTTTGTAACCCAATTTCCGCTTGGATGGTGTGTTTTGGCGCGCTGTTGCGGTGGCGCTGGGTTCAGGGGCGGGTGGTGGTGGGGTGGTGCTCGCCGCTGCCGGTGCCGGTGCCGGTGCCGGTGCCGGGGGGCGGCGGGCGGCCTGTTCCAGCCAGTCGGTCACACCGCCTTCATATTCACGCCAGACCCCGTTGCCTTCCGCAACGATGGTGCTCGTGACCACGTTGTCCAAAAACCGCCTGTCGTGGCTGACCAAAAACACCGTGCCCGGGTACTCTCCCAGCAGGGTCTCCAGCAACTCCAACGTTTCGATGTCCAGGTCATTGGTGGGTTCGTCCAGCACCAGCACGTTGGCGGGTCTTGCAAACAACCGGGCCAGCAACAAACGGTTCCGCTCTCCACCCGACAGGGTGCGAACCGGTGATTGCGCCCGTGCTGGTGCGAACAAAAAGTCGCCTAAGTAACTTTTAACGTGGGTGCGCCGGCCATTCAACTCAATCCACTCGCTGCCAGGGCTGATAAAGTCTTCCAGTGTGCTGTCCAGGTCCAAGGCGTCACGCATCTGGTCGAAGTAGGCCACTTGAAGCTGAGTGCCGCGCCTGACGGTGCCTTCATCCGGTTGCAATTCTCCCAAAATCAGCTTGAGCAAAGTCGTTTTCCCCGCGCCATTGCCGCCGATCAAGCCCACTTTGTCTCCGCGCAAAACGGTAGCTGAGAACTTCGACACCACCTCGCGCCGCTCAGGGCCGTTGCCAAACCCGATGCTCGCACGCTCCAGCTCGGCGACGATGCGCCCGCTGGACGTCCCGCTGTCCACCTCCAAGCGTGCTTTTCCCACCACGTCTCGGCGCTGGGCCCTCTGTTGTCGCAACTGTTGCAAACGCTCAATGCGCGCCTGGGCCCGGGTTCGCCGCGCCTCAACCCCTTTGCGTATCCAGACCTCTTCTTGCTGGAGCAACTTGTCTGCCTT
>JBEBBB010000050.1:0-6417 GCA_041158605.1 Pseudomonadota bacterium | reverse complement strand
TGTTGACCCCCTCCAACAGGTTCTGCGCCAGGATCTGGGTGTCAAAGTTGCCCATGAACACCATCAAGGCGACGCCACACACCAAGAGGGCAAAGGCAATCGGCATGCCCAGCGCCATGGCCCCCAACAAAGACATCACAAAAACAGCAATCGTCATGCCGTGCTCCTTATTCGACCTGGGCTTGGCGATCAGCGGCCAACTCGGCGGCGGGCATGCGCCCGCTGAGCTGGCGCCACAGCGATTGGGCCAACAGCAGGCCAATGCCCACCGAGGTGACCAACAAACCCGAGAAAACCAGCCCCATGGGTACACCGGTCACGGGCGAGTGGTCGTCCATTGCCAACACCACCTGTTTCCAAGTGCCGTGGGCCAGCAACGCACAACAGCCCAACATCAGCGCATCGGACGTGAACCGGGCCACGCGTTGCCCCCAAACGGGCAGCGCCGCGATGACGCTGTTCATGCCCAGGTGGGCGCCGTCGTGCATGGCCACCAAAGCGCCCAGGAGCGTCAGCCACATGAACACAAACCGCGACACCTCCTCGGAGAACACGATGCCGGAGTTGAAGCCGTAGCGCAGCACCACGTTGCCAAACACCAGCATCACCATCACACCCAACAGGGCGATGAGCAGCCATTCGATCGCACGGATCACAACACGGGGAATCATGCTGTAGAACCTGGTTTACTTCGCAGCAGCGATGGCGTTGAAGAAGGCCTTGGCGGTGTCGTCCCCCACTGCGGCTTGGTGCTTGGCGATGACGGGGGCCAGCTTGGCGCGCATGGCAGCACGCTCGGCGTCCGACACGTCGTTGACCTGCATGCCCAGCTTGACCAATTCGGCGCGCAGCTTGGCGTTGAGTTCGCGGCTGGTCTGGCGCTGGTACACCGTGGCCTCGGTCGCGGCCTGTTGCAGCAAAGTGCGGTCTTCGGGTTTCAGGCCATCCCAGAATTTTTTGCCCGCGATCAGCACCAAGGCGTCGTAAGCGTGGCCGGTGGTAGAGAGGTATTTCTGGACGTCGTAAAACTTTTGGGCGTGCACCACGGTGAAGGGGTTTTCTTGGGCGTCCACCGCGCGGGTTTCGAGGGCGGTGAACAACTCGTTCACGGGCATGGGCACGGCATTGGCCCCCAGACCGTTGAACAGGTCGATGTACAGGTTGTTCTGCATGGTGCGCACCTTCAGCCCCGACAGGTCATCGGCCTTGGTGATGGGCCGCTTGCTGTTGGTGAAGTTGCGGAAGCCGTTTTCCCAAAAGGCCAAGCCGATCAGGTCTTTTTCGGGCAGCCGGGCCAACAGGCTTTGCCCAAAAGGGCCGTCCAACACGGCGTCGGCTTGTTTTTCGCTACTGAAGGAAAAGGGCAAACCAATGACACCAAACTCCTTGACCAGGTTGGCCAGGGTGGCGGTGGACGGCACAGCCAGCTCTTGGGTTCCACCGCGCAGGGCGCCTTGCATTTGCTGGTCGCTGCCCAGCTGCGCCCCCGAGAACACCGTGATCTTGATACGGCCGTTGCTCTTTTTGTCGGCCAGTTCCGCGAACTTGCGCGCGCCCAGGGTTTGGGGGTGGCTGTCCGGCAGGCTGGTGCCTAGCTTGGCCCGAACCTCTTGGGCCAAGCTGGGGGCGGCCAGCGCCGCGCCCAGGGACAGTGCGAGCAGCGCGCGGGTCAGGGTTTTGAGGTGTGTCATGGGTAGTCTCCTAAACGTTGTTGGGTTTTTGGGGTACTTATTCGAGGCCGTACAAGCGAACGGCGTTGTCGCAAAACAGGGCCAAGCGGTCGGTGGGTGACAGCGGCTGGGTGATGCCTTTGAACACCGACCACAGGGTGTCCAGGGACACCAGCAAACCGTCGACGGGAAAGTTGCTGGCGAACACACAACGGTACACGCCAAACAGGCCGATCAGGGTGTTGACCACCGGGGCTTGGAAGTCGGCCGTCCAGGCTTGCCCAGGCACACCCAGACCGGACAACTTGACGGCCACGTTGGGGGCTTGGGCCAGGCGCTCCATCGCCAAGCGCCATTGGGCCAAGCTGTCGGCATCGCGGGCGGCGGGTAGGCCCGCGTGGTTCACCACCACCGGGACGGATGGGAAATCACGCGCCAACTCCAGCGCTTCGTCCATGTGCCACCAAGGTGCTTGCAGCTCAAACAACAGGCCCGTGCCTTGCAGCTGCGCGTAACCCTGGCGCCACCGGTCACACCGCATGGACCCGGGCACCGACCACCCGGGGTGGTGCTGGTCGCGGGGGGCGCTGCGCGGTTTGTGCCGCACGCTGCGCACAAACCCCCGCAAAGGCGCTTGGGTGTAACGGGCCAGTAAGTCCCCAACGCCGGCACGGTCCAGCCAGATTTGGGCCGACATCGCGTGGGGCTCGCCACACCGCTCTGCCAGGGCCTGCATCCACACCGCCTCACCCAACGGATCGGTGGGGTCCCATTCGCCCTCCATGGTGACGTGGCGCAACACAAGGTGCACCCCCTGGGCCTGGAGGTAATCGGGTGGCAAAAAGTCGCGGCAGATGGCGCTGTAATCCCCATACCGGAACGGGATGTGTGGCAGCTCTGTCAACCACAGGTGGGGGTTGGTGGGCACCGACCAGTAATGGTGGTGCGCGTCCACAATAGGCAACAGATCGTCTTCGCCGCTGGCCAAAAAGGCCAGTCGGGCTTGGGCGAGGTCGGCGCGCATGGCGTTGCGGGATGGCCTGCGGACTCAGTCGAGCTTGATGTTCTTTTTACGGATCAGGTCGCCATACCGCTGGTTTTCGGCGTTATGGAATGCCTGGAACTGCGCTTGAGACTGGGGCGCGAGATCGGCACCAATCGCACTCAAGCGGGTTTGTGTTTCGGGCATGGCCACCACCTTGTTGATCTCGGCGTTGAGCCGCTCCACCACCGCCCTGGGGGTGCTGGCCGGGGCGTATACGCCGTACCAAGCGCTCATCTCCACACCTTTGACACCCGCCTCTGCCATGGTAGGCACATCGGGCAACTGGGGGTTGCGTTTGGCAGCGGCCACGGCCAGGGGTTTGACCTTGCCACTGCGGATGTGGCTGATCACCGAGGGCATGGTGTCAAAACTCAGCTGAACGCGCCCGGCCATCAGGTCCAACAACGCGGGGCTGCTGCCACGGTAAGGGATGTGGGTGATAAACGTGGCGGTGGCGTCTTTGAACAACTCGGCTGCGATGTGCTGCGTGCTGCCAGCACCGCTGGTGGCGTAATTCAGTTGACCGGGTTTGCTTTTGGCCATTTTCACCAAGTCGGCCACGGTGGACACGCCCAAACCGGGGTTGACCACCAACACGTTGGGCACGGCCCCCACAAAGGCCACGGGCACCAGGTCTTTGTTGCTGTCGTAGCCCAACTTGAGCAGGTGGGGGGCGATGGCGTGTGCGGTCGAGACCCCCATCACCAAGGTGTGCCCGTCTGTGGATTTGGCGGTGATATCAGCGGCCAGGGTGTTGGACGCGCCAGGGCGGTTCTCGACCACCACCGACTGTTTGAGCAAAGGCCCCAAACGGTCGGCCACCGCACGGGCCATGGCATCCGTACCACCACCAGGCGCAGAGCCGACCAACAATTTCACAGGTTGCGTGGGCCACTCCTGCGCCTGCACACCGGCTGCAGTCGCTACCAAACCTGCGATCAAAAAAAGCTTGCGTCGAATCACGTGTTGTCTCCGGTTGTTCTGCCCCTGTTTGCGGGGGATGGCCGGATAATAGGCCCGCCTCAGATGGATGAAAATTAGAAATTTTTCATTTATTGATAACCTGTAGATATCAAACCATGACCCCACTGCCCACGGCCCAACTGCTGAACCGCTTGCGCATGCGCCAAGTGGCGTTGTTGTTGGCGATAGGCCGCCTGCGCACACTGAGGGCGGCGGCGGCCGAGCTGGGAATGACCCAACCCGCGGCCACCAAAATGCTGCACGAGTTGGAGAACACCTTGGCCACGCCCTTGTTCAAACGGGTCGGCAGGGGTTTGGAACTGACCGAGGCCGGGCGTGTGGTGTTGGGCTACTTTCAGGGCTTACAAGGCCATTTCGACGCCCTGACCCGCGAGCTGGGCGAGCTCAACCAAGGCGGCGCGGGCAAGTTGTGCATAGGCAGCATCATGGCCGCTTCTCCGGCTGTGCTATCCAAAGCGCTGATACGGTTAAAAGCCCTCTACCCCCGGTTGACCATCGACATCACCGTGGAGACCAGCGACCGGCTGGCCGATGGGTTGCGGCGGGGTGACCTGGATGTGGTCTTTGGGCGTTTGCCAGCCGAACGCCCAGACGACCTGCATTTTGAACCCCTGGCCTTGGAGGCCTTGTCTCTGGTGGTGTCACCCAGCCACCCGCTGGCCAAACTGGTGCGTGTGCCCTGGAACGACCTGATGAAGTTTCAGTGGATTTTGCAACCCCGGGGCAGCCCCATGCGGGAGTTGCTGGAGCAGGAGTTCCACAGCCACGGCAGCCGCCCGCCACCCGGCCTGATTGAAACGTCTTCGATTTTGACCACCACCAACCTGCTGGCCCACTCAGAGATGATCGCGGTCATCCCCAGCGAGGTGGCCGAACGCTACGAACGCCACGGCATGTTGGCCTGCCTCAAACACAACATACGGCAACAACTGGGCGCCTACGGTGTGGTCACCGCCACGGCCCGGCCTTTTTCGCCCGCGGCCTCGCAGCTTATTGCTTTTGTCAGACATGGTGCACCCCACAACGGAACCGCCGGTTGACACCCACCCTGGGCGGCCCCTACAGTTCCCAAAACCAAGGAGAGAGAAACATGCGACCATCTAACGCCGGGGTTGTCAGCCTGTTTTGCCGTGGAGTGATAGCCGCCTTTTTTGTGGTGGCGGTGTCGACCCCCGCCCTGGCCCAGGACAAAGGGTGTTTTCTGGTGGTCATGCATGGCAAATGGGGGAACCCCCAGTACATCAGCGCCTTCGGTCGCAAAATGGACGCGGTCTGCTCACACAAGTCTATAGAAATGCCTTGGTCGCTGCGCCGCAACTACGACCAACCCTATCCCAAGGCGCTGGAAGAGATCCAGGCAGAGGTCCGCAAAGCACGGGATGCCGGGTACAGCAAGGTGGTGCTGGCGGGCCACAGTTTTGGCGCGAACGCCGCTTTGGCCTACATGGCTGAGATCGGGGATGTGGACGGCGTCATCGCGCTCGCCCCAGGGCATTCACCCTCACACATGTACGAACAGGGCATCGGTCGAGAAGCCGTAGACCAGTCCAAGTTGCTGGTTGAAGCGGGCCAAGGCGGTGAAAAAATCCGGATGGAGGACTTGAACCAAGGGAAACGGCAATCGGTCCGCATGTCCGCAGAGGCGGTGTGGACCTACTTCAACCCCAGCGGATGGGGTCACATGCCAGGCACAGCTGCGCGCTTCAAAAAGCCGGTGCCTTTTGTGTGGGCGATTGGCACCAGAGACCCACTGTACAGGGCCGGATCTGCATTTGCCTACGACCAAGCCCCCACCCATCCCAAAAGCCGTTACCTGGTGCTTGAGGCCGACCATGCCGGAACACCCGACGCAGCCGCCCCGGTGTTGCTGGAGTGGCTGAAAACGCTGTAAACCCGCTGGCGGAACCTCACAACTGGTCGAGTTTTGAGGTGGTGAGCGCGGCTTGTTGGGCTATTGCACCGCGGGCCTCGGCGCCCATTTTTTCCAGTTGCTTGTACACCATGCTGAGGCGGTGGTTGCCGGCCAGACGGTCTTGGTGGCGCTCAAAAAAATCCCAGTACAGGGCGTTGAAGGGGCAGGCCTTGGGCCCGGTGCGCTCTTTTTTGTTGTAGGCACACCCCTTGCAGTGATCGCCCATGCGGTCGATGTAAGCCGCGCTGGACACATACGGTTTGGTGGCCATCAAACCACCATCGGCATGCTGGCTCATGCCCAGGGTGTTGGGCAATTCCACCCATTCAAAGGCGTCAACGTACACCCCCAGGTACCAGCGGTGCACCGCTGCAGGGTCCAAGCCGGCCAGCAAGGCGAAGTTGCCGATCACCATCAGGCGCTGGATGTGGTGGGCGTGGGCCTGCTCCAAGGATTGGCCGATGGCGTGGGCCAGGCAGCGCATATGGGTTTGCCCTGTCCAGAACCACCTGGGCAAAGGCCGGTGGTGGCCCAGGGCGTTCAACCGGTCGTACCCGGGCATGTGGGCCCAGTACACACCGCGAACGTACTCGCGCCAGCCCAAGATCTGCCGCACAAAACCCTCTACCGAGGCCAAAGGCGCTGCACCGGCCCGGTACGCCTGCTCCGCTGCAACCACCACCTCGTAGGGGTTGAGCAGTTTCACATTCAAGGCGAACGACAACAGCGAATGGAACAGGCGGTAGGCCCTGCTGCTCAAGGCGTCTTGGAAGTCCCCAAAATGCGGCAAGCCGTGGGCCACAAAA
>JBEBBB010000049.1:0-4197 GCA_041158605.1 Pseudomonadota bacterium | reverse complement strand
CCAAACGCGTCTTCGATGGTGGTGGTCATGGACACGGCCCGGCCTTGGGCGTCGATCACGCTGATGTGGCTGGTGCCGCGTTCGGGTTGGTCGGGCATCGGGGCCCAGGCCACCGGTGCGGGGCCCGGTTGCCCGGCGGGTGCCTGGGGCATGGCTTTGTCACCGATCAAGCGGGCCCGTTGTGCCAGGTAAACGTTGTCGGTCAGGCTGTCCCATCGGCCGGCTGGGGCGGGCACAAAGTCGGGGTCGCCCACGTACAGTGCGCGGTCGGCGAAGGTCAGGCGGCTGGCCTCGGTGTAGCGGTGCAGCCAAGCGCTGTCGTACAAGGGCAGGGTGTTACCGGCACCGACCGCTCCCAGTCCCCCGCTGTGCCGCAAGAGGCCCAGGATCTGGGCCACCGCGATGCCCCCAGAACTGGGGGGCGGAAAACCGCACAGGCGTTTGGGGCCAGAGGGCGTGTCCAGCCCCTGGCAAAGGGCTTCCCGGACCTTGGGCTGGTAAGCGGCCAGATCGGCCATGGCCAGCGCACCAGGGTTGGTGGGGTGGCCCTGCACCTTGGCGACCATGGCCTGGGCCGTGACCCCCCGGTAAAAACCTTGGGGCCCTGAGGTCGCCAACGCCCGCAGGGTGTCGGCCAAGGCCGGGTTGCGCAGGCGGTGGCCCACCGGCCAAGGCTGGCCCTGGGTGTCGTAAAAATACGCAGCGGCCACTGGGTCTTTGCGCAAATGGGGCTCCTGCGCCAGCAGGGTGTGCAGGCGCGGGCTGACCGCAAACCCTTGTTCGGCCAGGGTGATGGCGGGTTGCAGCAGGCGCGCCCAAGGCAAACGGCCGTGTTGTTGGTGGGCCAGGCCCAGCATGGCCACCAAGCCGGGTGTACCCACAGAGCGCCCCCCTACCACGGCGTCCGCGAAGGGCAGGGGTTTGCCTTGGGCGTCAAGGAACAAGCGCTCGGTGGCCGCAGCCGGCGCGGTTTCGCGGCCATCGTAGGCCTGCACCGAACGGCCATCGCTGTGCAGCATAAATGCCCCGCCGCCTAGGCCGCTCGATTGCGGCTCCACCAGCGTCAGCACCATTTGGGCGGCAATGGCCGCGTCTACCGCCGACCCCCCGGCCTGCAGCACCCCTTCGCCGGCTTGGGCCGCCAAGGGGTGCGCAGCCACCACCGCCTGCCGCTGGCCTTGCCAGCCCGACTTGGCTTGCAACCCGCTGGGGGGCTCGGGTTGGGCCTCGGGTGGGGTGGCGGTGCTGCAGGCGGCCAACGCGGCGGCCAGCACGGTCACAAGACCCCAAAGGCCCGCGGTTGGGCGCGGGGAGAGGGGGGTGGTATGGTTGGCGATGGGGTGTTGGCGCATGGATCCATCATAGGCCGTGCCACTGGTTTTGGGGGTGGTTTCAAAAACAGGCGAAAATACAGCCCTGGCCTCGGTGGTGAAATAGGTAGACACAGCGGACTTAAAATCCGCCGCTTCCGTAAAAGGGGCGTACCGGTTCGATTCCGGTCCGAGGCACCAATCCGAGACCACCATGACCCCTTACGACCCGCCTTTTGAAATCCACGTGCACGGCGATGTGCTGCTGCGCGACGATGTGGATTACGCCCAGATCCAAGAGGCGCTCAAACCCTTGTGGCAGTACGCAGGGGCCAAGTCACTGGTACAGGCGGCAGCCAGCGCCTACGAAGACGAACCCGGCATCCGTTTTGACAACAAAGAACACCTGTTGCAGATGTGCTGGACGGTGCCCGGTGACGAGGATTTTCGCCACGTGCTCGACGAGATCTGCATGGGCCTGAACGACATCGCCGCCACCGGTGCACCCATTGAGGTGTCGTTTTACGACACCGAGTTCGACGAGGAAGAAGCTGGCCCCGAAGCCGAGTCCCGCGACGATTTTGTGATGTGTTTTGTGGGCCCATCGCCCGCCGCCATCATGCAGGTCCAGCGCGACATGCTGGTGCAAGACGTGGTGCAGCTCATGGAGCGCCATTTCGACGCGTCCGAACTGGGTGACGTGGTGGGGGCCATCGACAAGTTGTTCAACGGCCGGTTTGACGCGCTGATCAGCTCCATGCAGTTGGGCAAACCCCCGCGTGGGGGTGGCCCAACCGGTGGCCATGGTGGCGGGCGCAAGCCGCGCCACCTGCACTGACCCAGTGCCTCAGGCCGCCGAAATCCCAATCCCCTTGAACTCGCCGCTGGCGATGCGTTTGCTCCACTCGGCGGGGCCGCTTTCGTGGGCGTTTTGACCGGTTGAATCCACGGCCACGGTCACGGGCATGTCTTGCACGTCAAACTCGTAGATGGCTTCCATGCCCAGGTCTTCAAAACCCACCACCTTGGCGGCCTTGATGGCCTTGGCCACCAGGTAGGCCGCGCCACCCACAGCCATCAGGTAGGCGCTTTGGTTGTCTTTGATGGCTTCGATGGCCACAGGACCGCGTTCCGATTTGCCGATCATGGAAATCAGACCGGTTTTTTCGAGCATGGTGCGGGTGAACTTGTCCATGCGGGTGGCGGTGGTCGGGCCTGCGGGGCCCACCACCTCGTCGCCCACCGGGTCCACGGGGCCCACGTAGTAAATCACGCGGTTGGTGAAGTCCACCGGCAACTTCTCACCCTTGGTAAGCATGTCGGCGATGCGCTTGTGGGCGGCGTCACGGCCGGTCAACATCTTGCCGTTCAGCAGCAGCTTTTGGCCCACTTTCCAGTTGGCGACCTCTGCTTTGGTCAGCGTGTTCAGGTTGACCCGGGTGGCGCTTTTGGTGTCGGGGGTCCAGGTGACGGCGGGCCAGTCTTCCAGCTTGGGGGTTTCCAGGTGGGCGGGGCCGGTGCCGTCTAAGTGGAAGTGCACATGCCGGGTGGCCGCGCAGTTGGGGATCATGGCCACGGGCAGTGACGCCGCATGGGTGGGGTAGTCCATGATCTTCACGTCCACCACGGTGGTCAGGCCCCCCAGGCCTTGGGCGCCAATGCCCAAGGCGTTGACCTTCTCGTACAGCTCCAGGCGCAGCGATTCCACCCGGCTCAGCTCGGCACCGGCTTTTTTCTTGTCGATCAGCTCGTGGATGTCCACCGGGGCCATCAGGGACTCTTTGGCCATCAGCAAGGCTTTTTCAGGGGTGCCGCCAATGCCTATGCCCAAGATGCCCGGGGGGCACCAGCCCGCGCCCATGGTGGGCACGGTTTTGAGCACCCAGTCCACCACGGAATCCGAGGGGTTGAGGGCGTAGAACTTGGATTTGTTTTCCGAGCCACCACCTTTGGCGGCGCAAATCACCTCCACATGGTCGCCGGGCACGATTTCGTAGTGCACCACAGCGGGGGTGTTGTCTTTGGTGTTTTTGCGGGCGCCGGCGGGGTCGGCCAAGACCGAGGCGCGCAGCGGGTTGTCCGGGTTCAGGTAGGCGCGGCGCACGCCCTCGTTGACCATGTCTTGGACGCTCATGGTGGCGTCGGGCCAGGTCACGTTCATGCCCACCTTCAAGAACACCACCGCGATGCCGGTGTCTTGGCAGATGGGGCGGTGGCCTTCGGCCGACAGACGCGAGTTGGTCAGGATCTGGGCGATCGCGTCTTTGGCCGCGGGGCTTTGTTCGCGGTCATACGCCTCACCCAGGGCCTTGATGTAGTCCAGTGGGTGGTAGAAGCTGATGTATTGGAAGGCGTCGGCGATCGACTGAATCAGGTCGGCCTGTTTGATGGCGGTCATGGCTGTCTTTCAGGTGCGGTTGGCGGGAAGGTCAAAAAAGGCCCTGGCTCAATGCGCTGGGCCATCGGTCTGGTTGTGGTGCAACAACTTGTCTGTGTAAGCGATGGCCAGGGCGCTCAGCAAAAACACCACGTGGATCACCGTTTGCCACATCAACACCTTTTCGGTGTAGTTGTCGGCGTTGATAAAGGTTTTGAGCAGGTGGATGGAGCTGATGCCGATGATGGCCGTGGCCAGTTTCACCTTGAGCACCGAGGCGTTCACGTGGCTGAGCCACTCGGGCTGGTCGGGGTGGCTTTCCAGACCCATGCGGCTGACAAAGGTTTCGTAACCGCCCACGATCACCATGATCAGCAGGTTGGAGATCATGACCACATCAATCAAGGCCAGCACCACCAACATGATGATGGTCTCGTTCAACGAGGTGACTTGCGCATCCGTTTTGTAGCCGATGCTGCTGACCAGGGCGTTGAGTGCGGTTTGGCTGCC
>JBEBBB010000048.1:0-4078 GCA_041158605.1 Pseudomonadota bacterium | reverse complement strand
ATTTGTCCTACGCCATGGAGATCAACCTGGAAGAGGCAGCCAACGGCAAAGACGCCCAAATCCGCATCCCCAGCTGGGAAGACTGCGACACTTGCAGCGGCACCGGGGCCAAACCCGGCACCAGCGTCAAAACCTGCCCCAGCTGCAACGGCTCGGGCACGGTGCAGATGCGCCAAGGCTTTTTCAGCGTGCAGCAGACCTGCCCGCACTGCCATGGCAACGGCAAAATCATCCCCGAACCCTGCACCAGCTGCAACGGCCAGGGCAAGCTCAAAAAACACAAAACCCTCGAGATCAAAATCCCCGCCGGCATCGACGACGGCATGCGCATCCGCTCGGCCGGCAACGGTGAGCCAGGGCGCAATGGCGGCCCCTCGGGTGACTTGTTCATCGAGATCCGCATCCGCAAACACGACATCTTCGAGCGCGACGGCGACGACCTGCACTGCCAAGTGCCGGTCAGCATCACCACCGCCGCGTTGGGTGGCGAGATCCAGGTGCCCACGCTCAGCGGCAAGGCCACCATCGACATCCCCGAAGGCACCCAATCGGGCAAACAGTTCCGCCTGCGCGGCCGGGGCGTCAAAGGGGTGCGCGCCAGCTACCCTGGCGACCTGTATTGCCACATCGTGGTGGAAACACCGATCAAGCTCACCGAGCACCAGCGCAAGCTGCTCAAAGAGCTGGACGAGTCCTTCAAAAAAGGCGGCCACAAACACAGCCCCAACGACAAGGGCTGGTTCGAGAAAGCCAAGGCGTTTTTTTCGTAAAGCGCGGACCGCCCAGCTGTGGTGAAATGATCGCATGAGCGTTCAAATCACCTTCCTGGGCGGGGCCGGTACGGTTACCGGCTCCAAGTACCTGGTGGCCCACGGCGACCACCGCCTGTTGGTCGATTGCGGTTTGTTCCAGGGGCTGAAACAACTGCGCCTGCGCAACCGCGACCCGTTTCCCGTGCGGCCCGCCGACGTACACGGGGTGGTGCTGACCCACGCCCACCTGGACCACAGCGGCCACCTACCACTGTTGGCCAAAGAGGGGTACCACGGCCCGGTGTGGGCCACGCCAGGCACCCGCGACCTGTGCCACATCCTGCTCCCCGACAGTGGCCACCTGCAAGAAGAAGACGCGGCGTTTGCCAACCGGCACGGGCACAGCAAACACACACCCGCCTTGCCCCTGTACACCGAGGAAGACGCGCGCCGCAGCCTGAAGCTGATCCGAACGGTGCCACTGCGCGAGGCGTTTGAACCCCTGCCCGGCTGGCAAGCCCGCTTCCACCAGGCCGGGCACATCCTGGGTGCCGCCAGCCTGGAGCTGGTGGTAGGTGGCCAGCGCTTGTTGTTCTCGGGCGACCTGGGTCGCCCGGACGACCTGCTGATGTACCCACCCGACGCGCCACCCCAGGCCGATGTGGTGCTGGTCGAATCCACCTACGGCGACCGGGTACACCCCGTGGAAAACACCCTGGCCGAACTGGGCAGCGCCTTGGAGCGTGTGGCCGCCCGTGGAGGCACGGCGGTGGTGCCAGTGTTCGCTGTGGGCCGGGCCCAAGCCTTGTTGTACGCCATTGCGCAACTCAAGGCCCAGGGCACCCTGCCCCGCTCGCTGCCGGTCTACCTGGACAGCCCCATGGCCGTGCACACCACCGAACTCTACGCCCAGCACCTGGGCGAACACCGGCTGAACGCTACCGCTTGCCGCGACATGGCCCACGCCGCCACCATGGTGCGCACCCCCGACGAATCGCGCGCCATCGCCCTGCACCACGGCCCCAAGGTGATCCTGGCGGCCAGCGGCATGGCCACCGGTGGGCGGGTGCTGCACCACCTGGCCCAGTACCTGGGCCACCACCGCAACATGGTGGTGCTGACCGGCTTCCAAGCGGTCGGTACACGTGGCGCCACACTGGCCAATGGTGGCACCCACCTGCGCCTGCACGGGCAAGATGTGCCCGTGCGCGCCGAGGTGGTGCAGCTGCAATCAGCCTCGGCACACGCCGACAGCCACCAGCTGCTGCACTGGCTGGGCCAACTGCCCGTGCCACCGCGCCAGGTGTTTGTGGTGCATGGCGACCCTGAAGCCGCCGACGCCTTGCGGCACGGCATTGAAGCCCGCCACCGCTGGGCCACCACCGTGCCCGAACACGGCGCCACCTACGACCTGAACGACAACGGCACCGTCACCCGGCGCCACAAGCTGTGAACCCGCCACCGGAGACTCCATGGACACCCGCACCTCGCCCCTGTCGCTGCTGAAAGACCCCAGCCTGCTCAAGACCGACGCCCTGGTCAACGGGCAATGGGTGGGTTCGGACCAGCGTTTTGCCGTGCACGACCCCGCCACCGGGCAACACCTGGCCGATGTGGCCAACCTGGGCCCGGCGCAGGCCGAAGCGGCCATAGCCGCGGCCAACGCGGCCTGGCCCGCTTGGAAAAACAAAACCGCCAAAGAGCGCAGCACCCTGTTGCGCAAGTGGTTCGACCTGCTCATGGCCCACCAAGACGACCTGGGCCGCCTGATGACCGCCGAACAGGGCAAGCCCTACGCCGAGGCCAAAGGCGAGGTCGCCTACGGCGCCAGCTTTGTAGAGTGGTTTGCCGAAGAGGCCAAACGCATCAACGGCGAAACCCTGCCCACCTTCGACAACAACCGCCGTTTGGTGGTGCTCAAGCAGCCCATCGGCGTGTGCGCAGCCATCACGCCCTGGAACTTCCCCCTAGCCATGATCACGCGCAAGGTGGCGCCTGCCTTGGCCGCCGGTTGCCCGGTGGTGATCAAACCCGCCGAACTCACCCCCCTGACCGCCTTGGCCGCCGCCGAACTGGCCCTGCGCGCGGGCATACCAGCTGGGGTGGTCAACGTGGTGACGGCCGATGCCGACAACTCCATCGCGGTGGGCAAGGTCTTATGCGCCAGTGATGTGGTGCGGCACCTGAGTTTCACCGGCTCCACCGAGGTGGGCCGCATCCTGATGGCGCAGTGCGCCCCAACCGTGAAAAAAATGTCGCTGGAACTGGGGGGCAACGCACCCTTCATTGTGTTCGACGATGCGGACATCGACAGTGCCGTGGAAGGGGCGTTTGCCAGCAAATACCGCAACGCGGGCCAAACCTGCGTGTGCTCCAACCGCATCTACGTGCAAGCCGGTGTGTACGACGCCTTTGTGGCCAAGTTCGCTGCCAAAGTGCAAACCGCCAAGGTGGGCAACGGTTTTGAAGACGGTGTGAACCAGGGCCCGCTGATCGAGCCCGCCGCGCTGGACAAGGTTCAGCGCCACGTGGATGACGCCGTGGCCAAAGGCGGCCGGGTGCTGACCGGTGGCAAACGGTTTGGCGACCTGGGCCAAGGCCAGTTTTTTGAACCCACCGTGGTGGCCGACGCCACCGCCGACATGCTGTGCGCCCGCGAGGAAACGTTTGGCCCCTTCGCACCGGTGTTCAAGTTCCACACCGAACAAGAAGCCATCGACGCAGCCAACCACACCGAGTTCGGCTTGGCCAGCTATTTTTACAGCCGCGACATCGGGCGCATTACCCGGGTGAGCGAGGCCTTGGAGTACGGCATGGTGGGCATCAACGTGGGCATACTGGCCACCGAACACGTGCCCTTTGGTGGCGTCAAACAATCCGGCCTGGGCCGCGAAGGCTCGCACCACGGCATCGAAGACTACGTTGAAATCAAGTACCTCTGCGTGGGCGATGTGTTGAGGTAAACCGCCCGGAGACCACCATGCGCTTGAACCGCCGCCACTGGCTGCAACTGGCCATGGCCCAATCGGTGGTGGGGGCTGCGGCCCCCTTGGCCGCCAACACCGGGGACCGCATCACCTTCGACAGCACGCCGTTCCGTTTGGGCGTGGCCAGCGGCCACCCCACCACCCAATCGGTGGTGTTGTGGACACGGTTGCTGGCGTCCAACCCCGTGCGCTACGCCTGGAAAAACCAGACCGTGCACGTGGGCTGGCAAATCGCCCAAGACCCCGACTTCACACAAGGGGTGCTGAGCGGTGACACCTTCGCACCGCCCGAGCTGTCGCACAGCGTGCACGTGGAAATCGAAGGCTTGGCGCCCAATC
>JBEBBB010000047.1:0-2862 GCA_041158605.1 Pseudomonadota bacterium | reverse complement strand
ACCTGGGTGTGCGCAAACCCGCTTTCTGCACCAGCGAAGGCCGGGCCTTGCTGGCCTTTGGCCCGCCGCTGCACCTGACCGCCGTGATGCGCGGTGAGCTGGCCCCCCGCACCCCCAAAACCCTGACCGACAAAGTGTCCATCACCAAGCTGCTGCACAAAATCCGGGCGCAGGGCTACGCCGTGGACGACGAGGAGAGCGAGGTCGGCATGCGGGGTGTGGCCGCCCCGGTGTTCGATGCCAACGGTGTCGCGGTCGCCTCGGTGGGGGTGGTGGGCCCGGTCCAGCGCTTCTCTGCACCGCGCCAGCGCGCCTTGGCGGCCATGGTGGTGGCCACGGCCCAGGCCGTGTCCAAACACCTGGGCCACCAACACCCGGGGGTGTGATGGCGGTTGCGCGCACCCCGGTCTGGTTGGTCACAGGGTTCCTGGGGGCGGGCAAAACCACCTTGTTGGCCCGTTGGCTGACCGAACCCGCCCTGGCCCACGCGGCCTTGGTGGTGAACGAGGTGGGCGAGGTGGGCCTGGACGACCGGGTGCTGGCGCGGTCCGTGGACAGTGCGGCCCTGGTGGCCAACGCCTGTGTGTGTTGCACCGGTCTGCCAGGGCTGGAACAGGCCCTGACCGACCTGTGGTGGGACCGGCTGCACCGGCGCCGCCCCGCGTTTGACGCGGTGGTGATCGAAACCACAGGCCTGGCCGACCCGGGCCCGGTGCTGCAGGCCTTGGCCACCGACCCGTTTTTGCAGGCCCGTTACCACCTGGCGGGTGTGGTTGTGGTGGCCAGCGCCACCGCCGGTTGGCCAGGGTTGACCGCCCACCCCGAAGCCCTGGCCCAGTTGCGCCACGCGGATGTGGTGGTGGCCAGCAAAGCCGATCGGGCCGACCCCGCGCCGCTGCTGGCGGCACTGCAAATGGCCCGCCCAGGTGTGCCCGTGGTGGCGTCCGCCCAGGCCTCCGCCGCGTGGGATGCCGTGCTGGCCCGAATAGCCCAAATGGCCCAAGTGGCGCCCAGGGCGGCAGACCCTTGGCCCCCCGCAGCACCCGTAGCCCCCGCACAGGGCCACCACCACAGCGCCCAGGCCCGGTTTGTGCCCGGCCCCACGGGTTTGGACCGCAGCGCGCTGCTGGGGTGGGCGGCGGGCTTGTGCCACCCGGGTTTGCAGCGCCTCAAGGGCGTGTTGCAAAGCGCCGATGGCCAGCTCTACATGGCCCAATGGGCCCCAGGAGACGCGGCCTTGACCTTGGTGGGTTTTGAGGGGCCGGTGCCCCGGCTGGGGCTGACCTGCATCGAGGCGGCGGCGCACGGCCACCATTGAGGTGGGGGCGTCAGGCCGCAGCCCGTTGCAAGCGGTCGCGCACACCGTCCCAGGCGCTGTCGGCCGGCGGTGTTTCCACCCAGATCAGCCGCGTTGGCGGGCCGTCCAGGTCGCGCAGCGCCGCGAACAGGTCGTGCGCGGCGCCGCTGGCATCCTGGGGCATGTCGCGCCGCCCAGCGGGCCGGCCTTGAACGCGCACGCGGGTGCGGGTGTACAGGGCGATGTGGTGCAGGTCGGCGCCCAAAACGTCCAGCGCGGCCTGGATTTGTTGGGCGTCCATCAACCGCACCCGCGCGCTGGGGGCGTAGTGCGACTCTAAGGTGCCCGAGGCGCGGGGGGCCTCGCCATCGCGTTCCGCCAAGGGCACACCCGCCACCCTGGCCAAATGGGCTGGGTCCAACATGCCTGGGCGCATCAACACCAAGCGCCCCCGTGACGCGTCCACGATGGTGGACTCGATGCCCACCTCGCAGGGGCCGCCGTCCACCACCAGCAGCTGGCCAGAGGCCACCAGGTTGTCGAACTCGCTGTGCACGTGCGCGGCGGTGGTGGGGCTGACACGCCCGAAGCGGTTGGCGCTGGGGGCGGCCACGCCGCGAACCCCCAAGGCGGCCGCCGCTTGCAAAACCGCCTGGGCCTGCGGGTGTGAGGGGCAACGCAGACCGATCGAGCCCTGGCCGCCAGCCGCCGCTTCACCCACCCCGGGGCGCCGGGGCAGGATGAGGGTCAGGGGGCCTGGCCAAAAACCCTCCACCAGGCGCCAGGCAAAAGCGGGCACGTCCACCGCGTAGTGGTTGATGCCCGCCCGCCACTCGGTGGGCGTGGTGCCGGCCAGGTGCACGATCAAGGGGTGGTTTTTGGGCCGGCCTTTGGCCTCAAAAATGCGGGCCACGGCCGCAGGGTCGTCGGCGTTGGCCGCCAAGCCGTACACGGTTTCGGTGGGCAGGCCCACCAACCCACCTTGCAACAGGTGGGCGGCGGCCTGGTCCGGTGTCACTGCCACGGCGCGATGCCCAGCAGGTCCGCGGCCTGGCGGGCGCGGGCCTGGGTGGTGGCCAGGTCGGGGCCGGTCACGTTCAGGTGGCCCATCTTGCGGCCCGGCCGGGCGTCGAGTTTGCCGTACAGGTGCAGGTGGGTGCCGGGAATGGCCAACACAGCCGCCCAGTCGGGGGCGCGTTGTTGCGCGCCGTCGAACCACAGGTCGCCCAGCAGGTTCAGCATCACCACCGGGCTGTGCAAGCGGGGTTGAACCAGGGGCAAACCGGCCATGGCGCGCACCTGCAGCTCGAACTGCGACACGTCACAGGCGTTCAGGGTGTAGTGGCCACTGTTGTGGGGCCGGGGGGCCATTTCGTTGACCACGAGGCCGCCTTCGGGGCTGCCGTCATCGACCACAAAATACTCGATGCACAACACGCCCACATAGTGCAGTTGGTGCGCGATGGCGGTGGCGGCTTGCAGGGCCTGTTCCACCAAACGGGCGGGCAGGTTGCCTTCAAACACCTCGGTGACGGCCAAGATGCCGTCGCGGTGCAGGTTGCGCT
>JBEBBB010000046.1:0-7179 GCA_041158605.1 Pseudomonadota bacterium | reverse complement strand
CGCAGGCCAGCGGGTTGACGATGGCCATCAGGGTGATCAGGGGTTTGAAATCCATCGCTCGATTGTGAGGCTTTAATCTGCCTTGGGGACGGCCGGAGGGGCGGCGGGTGTGCGCCTTCTGAACATGCCCCAGCCCTCCATGTGCAGCACCTTGTCACCGTGCTGGTTGAACATCTCCCACACGGTGCGCACCAGCCCCACATCGGGGTGTTTGGTCATGCCGCGTTTTTCGGTGATGGACTGGCGCAGGTTGAGCACGTCGCCTGGGTAAACAGGCTTGAGCCACTTCAGGCTCTCAAGCCCCGGTGACCCCAGGCTGGAGGTCTTGTGCAGAAAATTCGTCACCATCAGGCGCATGGCCATGCTGCAGGTGTGCCACCCGCTGGCGCACAAGCCCCCGAACACCGAGTGTTTGGCAGCTTCCGGGTCCAGGTGAAACGGCTGGGGATCGAACTGGCTAGCAAACGCCACGATCTCGTCGGCGGTGGGTGAGGTGCTGCCCATGTCGCGCACATCACCCACGTTCAGGTCCTCCCACCAGATCTCGATGTGGGGGCTGCGCTCGGGGTTGATGGCGGTCATGGCGTACCAAGATGGGTGTTCAAAACACCCACTCTAGCGCTAGGTTGGTGACCGTGCTGTCGTCTGGGCTACAGACTCCACCAAGAACAGCCCCATGCGGCGGGTTTTGGCCTCGTGTTTGGCCGCTGCGGCCGCCGAGGCCACGTCTTCGGCCCGCTTGAACATGCCAGGCCCCACGCGCAGCACACCCAAACTCAAGGTGGTGCAGGGGTGGAAACGCAACACGCCCTCGCGGTCCTCGGCTTCAATACCGCCAGCGGCCTGGGCCTCCGGGTCGAACAGGCCCAAGGCCTGGGTGTTAAACCGGGCCACCGCGGCCTCCAAACGGTCGTACCAGTCCACGCTTTGCAACAAAAGCACAAAATCGTCGCCCCCCACGTGGCCCACAAAATCCCGGCGGGGGTCGCAAGCGGTTTGCAAACATTGGGCTTGCAGGCGAATCATTTCGTCGCCACGCCAATAACCGTAGTAGTCATTGAACGCTTTGAACTGGTTCAAATCGGCGTAACACGCCACAAAGTCCTGGCCGTTGTCCAGCAGGCGTTCGATGTGCAGGGTGATCGGGATGTTGCCGGGCAAAAAGGTCAAGGGGTTGGCGTGGCGGGCGGCTTCGATGCGCGCTTCGGTGACGGTGCGCACCAGTTGCTCGCCTGTGCCCAGACCGGCATAGCGCCCCCCTTCCGTCACCACAAACCCTTCCGACAAATACCGTTGGTCGCTGGAGGTCAGCACTTGGGTCAGGTTCTCGACCGGGGTGTGCACATCCACCGTCAATGGGTTGAGGTTGGCATGCAAAGAACAAGGCCGGCGCCCAAACAAATCACGGAAATAGCGCTGGATGTACAGGTCTTGGAACACCTTGCGACCGATCAACCCCACGGGTTTGTCATCGGCCACGAAGGCCAACGCGTGGAGCTCTGGGTTGCGCTGAAAAATGAGTGCCACATCATCGTGGTTGATGTCTTGTTGCACAGCCGGCGCCTCAATCAACAAAGAGCGTGCGGTCAAGCCGCGGTTGCTGGCCTGGCGTTGTTGGGGCAACACGGCGATCTGTCGGCTCCCCAGTACCACCTGCGCCTCTGCACCCAGCTTTTGTACGGGTTGGGGGGCGGGTCGCCCCAAAAAATACCCTTGGGCCAGTTCAACACCGATATCGCGCAGGACGGTCAGCTCGTCGGCACACTCCACACCCTCAGCGATGAGGCTGGACCCGAAAGTTTGTGCCAACTGCTGCAGGGCTTTGAGGGTCTGGAGTTTGTGACTGACTTGGTGCACAGACTGCACAAAATATTTGTCTACCTTCACGTACTCTGGGCGCAGCTCCGACCACAGGCGCAGGCTGGAACGCCCGTCACCAAAATCGTCCAGGGCCAAAGTTCCACCCCCTTTGCGCAACAGCTGCAAGGCCTCCTGAATGGGTTGCAACTGGGTCACATGCTCGTGCTCTGTGAGCTCGATCACCAAGGAGGACACCGACAACCCCGCCGCGCGGGCCAAACCCAACAAGCGGGCAAACCCATCACGTCCCATAGACTCGACCAAGGCGGAGGCGCTCATGTTCAAGAACAACTTGCCCTCCCGGGCTGAATGGCTCCAGGTTTTGAGCGCCACCCGCAAACACTCCAACTCCAGATCGATGGTCATGCCGGCCTCGCGGGCGGCCGCAAATAGGGCATCGGGACTTGCCAACACCGACCCGGGTGGTGTGCGCACCAGGGCTTCGTGGGCAAATACCCGGCTTTGTGACAACTCGACGATGGGTTGGAAATGAGAGGTCAACCGGTTGTGCGCCAAGAGATCGGCCAACCCCTCTGAAAACGAGTCACTGATCGGGAAGGTGTAAAGGCTGGCTGGCATGGTTGTGGCCATTGTGTGGATGTGGCGTGTCAGTTCGGTGACAAGCACACTCCCCTCTGGCAGGAACACGCCAAAACGGTTTTTCGACCTAAGATGTGGTCACCCAGCCAACCCACCATGCAAAAGACCACAACCCGCCACAGCACCGCTCCTAATGGCGTACGGGCTGCTTGGTGCTTGGGGTTGGCGGCCTGCACATCGGTGAACTGGGTGCAGGCAGAGCCCACCCAACTCACCAACAGCCTGGGCATGGTGTTTGTGCGCATGGCCCCGGCACGGTTCACCATGGGCAACGGTCGCACACCCACTGAAATGGCGAGGCTGTTTCCACGCGCAGAAGCCGAGCGCCTGGAGCTCTTGGCCGACGAACAACCCGCCCATGAGGTTGTGTTGTCGCGGCCTTGGTACATGGGGCAACACGAGGTCACGGTGGGGCAGTTCGGCCGCTTCCTGGAACGCTCGGGTTACGTGCCAGCATCGGTGGCTGACGGCACAGGTGGTTACGGTTTTAACCCCCGCTACGACCCCCGCTTGACCGTTCGCAAAGACGCTTTTGAGGGCCGCACCCCCCAATACAGTTGGCGCAACCCAGGCTTCCCACAAACCGACACACACCCGGTGGTCAACGTGACCTGGCACGACGCCCAGGCCCTGGCCCAGTGGCTCAGTCGAACCGAAAAGCGCCGCTACCGCTTGCCCACCGAGGCGGAGTGGGAGTACGCCTGCCGGGCGGGTCACAACACCCCAGACCCCAGTGATGCACACCTGAGCAACTTGCGCGCCACGGCCAACACGTTTGACCAGGCCAGCGCGGTCCACTGGCCCCATTGGCAGGCCGATGCTGTGCCCTGGAACGATGGCCATGCCTTCACTGCACCGGTGGGGAGCTACGCGCCCAACGCCTTGGGTTTGTACGACATGCTGGGCAACGTCTGGGAATGGACCAGCGACTGGCACAGCGACACCTACTACGCCGAGTCCCCACTGGTAAACCCAGCCGGCCCGCCCAAGGGTGATGTCAAGGTGCGCCGGGGAGGCTCTTGGCACACCTGGCCTTTGTACGCCCGGTGCACCTACCGCAACTGGAACAGCCCCGACACCCGCTACACCCTGGTGGGCATCCGCTTGGTGCTGGAGGCCCCATGAGCGGCACCCGCTTGGTGGTGTACTGCCAACCAGGCGCCCCTCAAACCCGGGTGGTGGGCTGGCACGGCGACAAACCCAAAATCCAGCTCAAAGCCCCACCGGTTGACGGCGAAGCCAACAAGGCCTTGATCGCTTTTGTGGCCCAACGCTGCGGCCTGCCCAAAACAGCGGTGACGCTGGAGCTGGGCGCGAGCAGCCGAACCAAACGGGTGCATGTGGCGGGCATCAACCCCGCCGACCTGCACACGGCACTGGGGCTGGAGCCACCACCCGGTGTCAATCCGCCTTGAGGTTGGCGCGCTGCACCACTGGTTTCCAGCGGGCGATTTCGCTCTCGATCAGTTTGCCAAACACCTCGGGGGGGTTGGGTGTGGGCGTGGCCCCTTCGGATTGCAAACGGCGCAGGATCTCGGGCGAGTTCAAGCTGGCGTTGATCTGCGCGTTCAATTTTTGGATGATCGCGGGTGGGGTGCCAGCGGGTGCCACCACGCCGTACCACTGGTCGGCCTCAAACCCTTTTAATTCGGGCAAGCCACTCTCGGCGATGGTGGGCAGGTCTTGCAAGGCCGGCACACGCTGTGGGCTGGACACGGCCAACGCGACCAGCTTGCCGCTCTTGACCAAGGGCATCACGGCCGGCGCGCCGGTCAACACCATCTGGATTTGGCCGGCCACCACGTCGTTCACCGCAGGCGCGGTGCCCCGGTAAGGCACGTGGACCATGAAGGTGTTGCTGCGCAGCTTCAGGTACTCGGTGGCGATGTGCGCCGCGCTGCCGTTGCCACCCGAACCGTAGTTCAACTGGCCCGGCCGGGCCTTGGCGTAAGCGATCAACTCTTTGACCGATTTCACGGGCACGGCAGGGTTCACCGCCAACACGTTGGGCACGCGGGCTACCCAGGCCACGGGCGCGAACGACTTGATAGGGTCGTAAGGCAAACGGGGATAGATGGAGGGCGTGACTGCCAGGGTGCCGATGTGCCCCATCAACAGCGTGTAGCCATCGGGTGCGGCTTTGGCCACCTTGTCGGCCCCCAAAGAGCCACCGGCGCCAGGCACGTTGTCCACCACCACCGATTGGCCCCAGGCCTTGGTCAGCTCTTGGCCGATGGTGCGGCCCAGGATGTCGGTGCTGCCACCGGGGGTGAACGGCACCACCAAGCGGATGGGTTTGTTGGGGTAGTCGTTGGCCTGTGCATGGGCCGTCAGGGCCAGGGCCGCAGCGGCCACGGCGGTGCAAACATTGCGCAACATAGTCGGTCTCCTCAGAAGTGTTGACACATTATCCGCCGGAATATACCTCCCCGGCGCGGTGTCCACAGCGGCTGTGGTTGAGGCTGTGGATAATCCGGTGACCAACCCCGCCAAGCCCCGTCCCTGTTGGCTTGGCCGGTGTCGCCTGTTTTTTAGGCAATCGTTTCAGCCAGTCCCAAACACCCACGTGAGACGCATCGCCCACCTCGACATGGACGCCTTTTACGCGTCGGTAGAGCTGCTGCGTTACCCCCAGCTCAAGGGTCTGCCCGTGGTCATTGGTGGCGGGCGGCGGGCTGCTGACAAGGTGTTGAGCGACCACGCCCACGCCCCTGACACCATCCCGCTCGACGCGTTCGCGCGGCTGCGGGGGTACACCGGCCGGGGTGTGATCACCACCGCCACCTACCCCGCGCGGGCGTTTGGGGTGGGCTCGGCCATGGGCCTGATGAAGGCCGCCGCCCTCTGCCCTGACGCCATCCTGTTGCCTGTCGATTTCGAGCGGTACCGGCGCTACTCGCGCCAGTTCAAGGCCGTGATCACCGAGATCGCACCGGTGATGGAAGACCGGGGTGTGGACGAGGTCTACATCGACTTCACCGACGTGCCCGGTGGCCAACGCGAAGGGGGCCGGGTGCTGGCGCGCCTGATCCAACGCAGCATCCACCAGGCCACGGGGCTGACGTGTTCGGTGGGTGTGGCCCCCAACAAATTGCTGGCCAAAATGGCCAGCGAGTTCCAAAAACCCAACGGCATCACGGTGCTGATGCCCGAAGACCTGACAACCCGGGTCTGGCCCCTGCCCTGCCGCAAGGTCAACGGCATAGGCCCCAAAGCCGAAGCCCGGTTGCAAGCCCTCGGCATACACACCATTGGGGACTTGGCCCAACAAGACCCCGCCTGGCTCGTCGCTGAAATGGGCAAGGCCTACGGCGCTTGGTTGCACGAGGTGGCTTGGGGCCGCGATGAACGCCCTGTGCAAACCCACAGCGAACCGGTCAGCATGAGCCGCGAAACCACCTTCGACCAAGACCTGCACGCGGTGCGCGACAAAGCGGCCTTGGGCGCTGTGTTCACCCGCCTGTGTGAACAGGTGGCGGCCGACCTGCAGCGCAAGGGCTATGTGGGCCGGACCATCGGTATCAAACTGCGCTACGACAATTTCAAAGGCGTGACCCGCGACCAAACCATACCCACCCCCACACAAAACGCCGAGGTCATACGCCGGCAGGCCGGCCTGTGCCTGAAGCGGGTGGACCTGGGCCGGCGCATCCGGCTGCTGGGGGTACGGGTGGGCCACTTGAGCCGTGCCGACGCGCCCGACACCCCCGTGGCCACCACCACCAAGACCTTGGCCCCATTGCCCCCCTTGCCCCTGTTCCCGGAGCTCGACACATGAAAACCTTCGTCAACCACCTGCACCACCAACACGCCGGTCGCCAGGAAATGTACCGGGGCCGTTTGGTGGACTGCCACGAGGTGCCCGACCGGTTGCACCACGTGCTGGCCGAGCTGCAACGCCGCCCTGTAGGGCCCCTGCTGGAAGCCCAGGTGCCCGGTGCGGTGCTCGACGCCGCCCTGGCCCGCGTGCACACCGCGCCCTACCTGTCGCTGCTGGCCCACGCCTGGACCGATTGGGTGGCCCTGGACCCGGCCAACGCCGAGCGCGACGCCCTGCCCTCGGTGTGGCCCCTGCCCCGCCGGCACGGCTTCCGCACCGACCGCCAACCGGCCCACTTCGCCGCCCGCCTGGGCGCCTACGCCTTTGACGCCGGTACCCCCCTGATGGCCGGCACCTGGGGCGCGGCGCGGACCGGCGCCGCTTGCGCTCTGCAGGCCGCCACCGCCGTGGCCCAGGGCGAGCGTGCGGCCCTGGCCCTGACCCGTCCACCCGGGCACCACGCGGGCCCGGACTACTTCGGGGGTTATTGTTTTCTGAACAACGCGGCCTTGGCCGCCCAGGCCTTGCGCGACCAAGGGGCCCAGCGGGTGGCGGTGCTCGACATTGACTACCACCACGGCAACGGTACGCAGGACATTTTTTACGAGCGTGCGGATGTGTTGACCGTGTCCTTGCACGGCGACCCGCAAACCGAATATCCCTTTTACCTGGGGCACGCCGACGAGCGGGGCGTGGGTGCCGGTGAAGGCTGCAACCTGAACCTGCCCCTGCCCCGCGGCACCGGTGTGGCGGATTGGATGGCCGCGCTGGCACAAGGCCTGGCGGCGGTTCGGGCGTTCGGCGCCGACGCCCTGGTGGTGCCCATGGGTTTGGACACCTTCGAAGGCGACCCCATCTCGGGCTTTCGCTTGCGCAGCAGCGACTACCTGGGCGTGGGC
>JBEBBB010000045.1:0-3821 GCA_041158605.1 Pseudomonadota bacterium | reverse complement strand
GGCCTTGGAGCTGGCCGGAGATGCCGGCAGCGCGCTCGCGGGCCTTGCGGCGCACGAAGGCGGCCAGGGCGATCAGGAAGTTCGGATCGTCGTGCGGCACGTCCTCGGCGCGGAAGCCGTGGGCGTAGTGCTCGGCGATGAAACCGGTGTTGAACTGGCCACTCACAAACTGCGGGTGGGCCAACAAAGCCGCCTGGAAAGGGATGTTGCTTTGCACGCCACGGATCACAAAACCGTTCAAGGCCTCGCGCATTTTGGCGATCGCGTCGTTGCGGTCTTTGCCATGCACGATGAGCTTGGCGATCATCGAGTCGTAAAACATCGGAATCTCGCCGCCGTCTTGCACGCCGGTATCCACGCGCACACCTTGCAGGGCCGACATGTCGGCCTGGAACATGGTTTGTGCCGGTGGCTGGAACCGCACCAACCGGCCCGTGCTGGGCAGGAAATTGCGGAAAGGGTCTTCGGCGTTGATGCGGCACTCCATGGCCCAGCCGTCGCGCTTACGTCGGCCTGGCTCAGTGGCAGCTTTTCACCGGCGGCCACGCGGATCATCAACTCCACCAGATCCAAGCCGGTGATGCATTCCGTGACGGGGTGTTCCACCTGCAAACGGGTGTTCATCTCCAGGAAATAAAAGTCCTGGTCCTTGCCCACCACAAACTCCACCGTGCCCGCGCTCTGGTAACGCACGGCCTTGGCCAGCGCCACGGCCTGTTCGCCCATGGCTTTGCGGGTGGCGTCGCTGATGAAGGGGGACGGCGCCTCTTCAATGACCTTTTGGTGGCGGCGCTGGATGGAGCATTCGCGCTCGTTCAGGTACACCACGTTGCCATGGCTGTCACCCACCACCTGGATCTCGATGTGGCGGGGTTCGAGCACGTATTTTTCAATGAAGACGCGGTCGTCACCGAAGCTGTTGCGGGCTTCGTTACGGCAGCTGGAGAAACCTTCAAAAGCCTCTTTGTCGTTGAAGGCCACGCGCAGGCCCTTGCCACCACCGCCGGCCGAGGCCTTGATCATGACGGGGTAACCAATGCCCTTGGCGATCTCGACGGCGCGCTCGGCCGATTCGATGGCGTCGTTGTACCCGGGGATGGTGTTGACCTGGGCCTCGTTGGCGAGCTTTTTCGAGGCGATTTTGTCGCCCATGGCCGCGATGCTGTGGTGCTTGGGGCCGATGAAGACGATGCCCTCTTCCTCGCAGCGGCGGGCGAAATCTTCGTTTTCGCTCAGGAACCCGTAACCGGGGTGGAGGGCTTCAGCGCCAGTGGCTTTGCAGGCGGCGATGATTTTGTCGGCCACCAGGTAACTTTCACGGCTGGGCGCGGGGCCAAGCAACACGGCCTCGTCGGCCAGCTTGACGTGGCGGGCCTCTTTGTCGGCCTCGGAGTAAACCGCCACGGTGGCGATGCCCATTTTGCGGGCGGTGGCGATGACGCGGCAGGCGATTTCACCGCGGTTGGCGATCAGGATCTTTTTGAACATCTTGTTTTCTCCTCGGGCGGTCAGAGCGGAATGTTCCCGTGCTTGCGCCAGGGGTTATCGATCTTTTTGTCCTTGAGCATGACCAGCGAGCGGCAGATGCGTTTGCGGGTTTCGTGGGGAAGGATCACGTCGTCAATGAACCCACGCGCGCCAGCCACAAAGGGGTTGGCGAAGCGGGCCTTGTACTCGGCCTCTTTGGCCGCGAGTTTGGCGGGATCGCCCTTGTCCTCGCGGAAGATGATTTCAACCGCGCCCTTGGCGCCCATGACCGCGATTTCGGCGTTGGGCCAGGCCAGGTTGACGTCACCGCGCAGGTGCTTGGAGGCCATCACGTCGTAGGCACCGCCGTAGGCTTTGCGGGTGATCACGGTGATTTTGGGCACCGTGCATTCGGCGTAGGCGTACAGCAGTTTGGCCCCGTGTTTGATGATGCCGCCGTACTCTTGGCTGGTGCCGGGCATGAAGCCGGGCACGTCGACAAAGGTGACCACGGGGATGTTGAACGCGTCGCAGAAACGCACAAAACGCGCGGCCTTGATCGAGCTCTTGATGTCCAGGCACCCGGCCAACACCAGGGGCTGGTTGGCCACAATGCCCACGGTCTGGCCGTCCATGCGGGCGAAGCCGATCAGGATATTTTTGGCGTACTCGGGCTGCAACTCGAAGAAGTCGCCATCGTCCACGGTTTTGACGATGAGCTCCTTCATGTCGTAGGGCTTGTTGGGGTTGTCGGGCACCAGGGTGTCCAGGCTCAACTCGGCGCGGGTGATGGGGTCGCCGCTTTGGCGCACCGGCGCTTTTTCGCGGTTGTTGAGCGGCAGGTAGTTGTAGAGACGGCGCAACATCAGCAAAGCCTCGACGTCGTTTTCAAACGCCATGTCGGCCACACCGCTTTTGGTGGTGTGGGTGATGGCCCCACCCAGCTCTTCGGCGGTGACCTCTTCGTGGGTCACGGTTTTCACCACCTCGGGGCCGGTCACGAACATGTAGCTGCTGTCTTTCACCATGAAGATGAAATCGGTCATGGCGGGGCTGTACACCGCACCACCCGCGCTGGGGCCCATGATCATGCTGATCTGTGGCACCACACCGCTGGCCATGACGTTGCGCTGGAACACCTCGGCGTAACCGCCCAGGGAGGCCACACCCTCTTGGATGCGGGCACCACCCGAGTCGTTCAGGCCGATGACGGGCGCGCCCACTTTCATGGCTTGGTCCATGACCTTGCAAATTTTTTCGGCATGGGCCTCGGACAAGGCACCACCGAACACGGTGAAGTCTTGGCTGAACACAAACACCAACCGGCCGTTGATCATGCCGTAGCCGGTGACCACACCGTCACCGGGGACCTTGTTGTCTTGCATGCCGAAGTCGGTGCAACGGTGCTCGACAAACATGTCCCATTCTTCAAAGGTGCCCTCGTCCAACAGCACCTCCAGGCGCTCGCGGGCGGTGAGTTTGCCCTTTTTGTGTTGGGCGTCGATGCGCTTTTGCCCACCGCCCAGGCGCGCGGCCTCGCGCTTTTGTTCCAGTTGTTGCAGGATGTCTTGCATGTTGAGGTCTCTCCGGTGTATCAGTCCAGCAGGCCCAGCAGGTGCCGGGCCGCGGTGCTCGCTGGCAAAGAGCCAGCCAACACCTGTTGGGTGGTGTTGTCCAACGCCGCGCGGACGCTGGGGTGTTCTCGAAAACGCTGCCGCAGGCCGGCTTCGACACGCTCCCACATCCAGGCGGTGGCCTGTTGTTGGCGGCGGGTTTGCAGGCGTCCACTGGTGGTTTGCAGCTGGCGGAAGGTGCTGACCTGGGCCCAGAAGGCGTCCACACCGCTGTTTTTCAGGGCGCTGATCTGCAACACCTGGGGGTGCCAAACGGTTTGGTCGTGATGAACATGGTCTGGATTGCCATGCAGGCCAAACAGGCGCAGCGAGGACATGATCTGGGCCCGGGCGCGGGTTGCGGCGTCGGGGTCGATGTCGGCCTTGTTGATGACCACCAGGTCGGCCAGCTCCATCACACCCTTTTTGATGGCTTGCAGGTCGTCCCCGGCGTTGGGCAGTTGCAGCAGGCAGAACATGTCGGTCATGCCGTGCACCGCGGTTTCGCTCTGGCCCACACCCACGGTTTCAACAATGACCACGTTGTAACCCGCGGCTTCGCAGACCAGCATGGCCTCGCGGGTTTTGTCGGCCACGCCGCCCAAGGTGCCGCTGCTGGGGCTGGGACGGATGTAGGCCTGGGGGTGCACGGACAACATCTCCATGCGGGTTTTGTCACCCAAGATGGACCCGCCCGACACAGAGGAAGACGGGTCCACCGCCAAAACGGCCACGCGGTGG
>JBEBBB010000044.1:0-6047 GCA_041158605.1 Pseudomonadota bacterium | reverse complement strand
GGCCCCATGAGCATGGCACCCAGCCAGCTGGGCGCTTTTACCCGCAGCGCCCCAGACCAACCGTGGCCCAACCTGGAGTACCACGTCCAACCCCTCAGTTTGGACGCCTTTGGTGAACCGCTGCACCCGTTCCCGGCGTTCACCGCCAGCGTCTGCAACCTCAATCCCAGCAGCCGTGGTTCGGTGCGGTTGCGCAGCCCCCGCCCTGAAGACGCCCCGGCCATCGCGCCCAACTACCTGTCGACCCCAGACGATGTGCAGGTGGCGGTGGACAGCTTGAGGCTCACCCGCCGCATCGTCGCCCAACCCGCCCTGGCCCCCTTCCAACCAGAAGAGTACAAACCAGGGCCACAATTCCAAACAGACGCCGACCTGGCGCGGCTGGCAGGGGACATCGCCACCACCATTTTCCACCCAGTGGGCACCACCGCCATGGGGACCGACAGCCAACCCACAGCGGTATTGGACAGCCACTGCCGCGTCCGTGACGACCGGGGTGGGCGGGTGCAGGGCTTGCGGGTGGTGGACGCGGGCGCCATGCCCACCATCACCAGTGGCAACACCAACAGCCCAACCCTGATGTTGGCCGAAAAAGTGGCCCGGTGGATGCGCACGGGCGGCTAAAGACCGCCCGAATCACGGGTAAATCCCTATGCCCCGGCTTGGTGCGCCTGCCTACAATGCGGTCACTCGCTGGATGGGTTCGCCCTCCGCAACGCGAGAGGACCGAGGAGACAAACCCTACAACCACAACACACATCCAGCGTCCCCAGAGATGCAAAGACCTTCCAAGCCGGCACATGTGCCGGCTTTTTTTTGCTTGTTTAAGCCCGGGTGTCGAGCAAAGCCCCGGTCATGCGGTCAGCGGCCTTGACCACCTGCGCGTTGGCTTTGTAGGACTGAACCGCGGACATCTGGTCCAGCATGTCTTGGGCCAAATCGGTCCCAGACGCCGGCACCTTGTCGACCGTGGCGGTCACACCGCCCTGGGCCTGTGCACGCGCTGAGACCTGCTCGCGCTGGTAACCGGGGGTCTGGGCGTTGGCCACGTTGTTGGCGGCACTGTCCAAACGGCGTTGGGCAACCTGCATGCCTGACTGGGCAATGGCATTGACATTCATGGGCGGGCTTTCAAAGGTGTCACTTGCAAGTCTACGCCCATGCGCCCATTTGCGCTACGCTGTGCCCATGGCACCCCATCAATCCACCCCACCTGTTCCCCAAATACGCCTGTACCAAAACTGGTTGCGAGACCACCGTAACCTGGTGTTTGAGGATTACAGCGCGCTGTGGCAGTGGTCCACCACCAACTTGCCGGCGTTTTGGCAGAGCATTTGGGACTACTTCGAGATCCAGTCACCCACCCCACACCGGGCGGTGCTGGAGGGGGGACCCATGCCCCACGTGCACTGGTTTCCTGGTGCCCAAGTCAACTACACCCGGCAGGTGTGGCGGCATGTGGAGGCGGCCCACCAAGCCGGCATGCCCGCCATCCTCACAGAAGACGAACGGGGCAGGGTCCGGCAGCTGGGGTGGCGGGCACTGCAGCAACAAGTGGCAGCCCTGGCGGTGGGTTTACAGGACCTGGGCGTACAACCCGGTGACCGGGTGTGTGCTTACCTGCCCAACACCCAAGAAACCGCGGTGGCCTTTCTTGCCTGCGCCAGCATCGGTGCGGTTTGGAGCATATGCGCCCCCGACATGGGCACCGCAGCGGTGTTGGACCGGTTCCGGCAAATTGAACCCAAGGTGTTGATCGCAGCGGACGGCGTGCACTACGGTGGCCTGCCCCTGGACCGATCGGCCACTGTGCAGGCCCTGCGCGAGGGGCTCCCGTCTCTCACGCATTTGATCACCTTACGCACGCCCTACGCCCACGACCGTGTGCCGGGCGCCTTGGATTTTGACGCCCTGGTGGACCGGGACGACCCCCACACCCAAGCGTTCGAACCACTCTGGCTGCCCTTTGAGCACCCGTTGTGGGTGGTCTACTCCAGTGGCACCACCGGTTTGCCCAAACCCATCGTCCATGGCCATGGCGGCATCCTGCTCACCCTGATGGCAGCCAAGGTGTTGCACAACGACATTGGCCCCAGCTACCACCCCAACAGCTGGGGGGAACGGTTCCACTGGTACAGCTCAACCGGCTGGGTGATGTGGAACGCCCAAGTGGCCGGCTTGGCTGGCGGCACCACCATCGTGCTGTACGACGGCAACCCCGCTGGCCGCAAAGACCAACCCGACTGGCATGTGTTGTGGCGTTTTGCCGCCCGCCACAAAGTCACCTTTTTTGGCGCGGGTGCCGCGTATTACAGCAACGCCATGAAAGCCGGTGTCGATCTAAAAACCCTCCAGGCCGATGGCTTCGACCTGCGGTCCATCCGGGCATTGGGCAGCACGGGGTCCCCCTTGCCAGAAGACGTGCAACGGTGGGGCTCCGCCCAACTGGAGGCCATAGGCACGCCCGACATTTGGTGGTGCAACATTTCAGGAGGTACCGATTTTTGCGGCGCGTTTATCGGAGGGAATCGGGAGTTGCCCCAAACACCGGGTCGGATGCAGTGCCGCCAACTTGGCTGCGCGGTTGAGGCCTGGGACGCACACGGCCAGCCGGTGGTAGACGGTGTGGGTGAACTGGTGTGCACCCAACCCATCCCCTCCATGCCCCTGTATTTTTGGGGCGACACGGGGGACCAGCGCTACCTCTCCAGCTACTTCGACATGTACCCTGGTGTATGGCGCCACGGCGACTGGCTCAACATCGGCCCGGACGGTGGGTGTGTGATTTATGGCCGATCCGATGCCACCATCAACCGCCACGGCCTGCGCATGGGCACCAGTGACATCTACGCTGCAGTGGAGGCCTTGCCCGAAGTCCTGGACGCCCTGGTGGTGGACGTGGAGTACCTGGGTCAGCCCAGCTACATGCCCTTGTTTGTGGTGCTGCGTGACGGACAGGTGCTTGACGATGCCCTTCAAACCCGCCTTGCGCAGGCGATTCGAACCGCCCTGTCACCCCGTTTTGTGCCCGACGAGGTGGTCCAAGCCCCAGCCATACCCCGCACCCTGTCGGGCAAAAAACAGGAGCTGCCCATCAAAAAACTCTTGCTCGGCCAGGCCCTGGACCAGGTGGTCAACCGCGATGCCATGGCCAACCCCGATTGCCTGGTGTGGTACACGGCGTTTGCCGAGGCCTACCGGCAACGCACCGCCCAGCCAACCGCGTCGCCAGGGTGACTTGGACACCACTGCCGTAGGGGATTTCCTGCATGTGCAGGGCCACGGGGCTGGCTATCCTGCACGCACCACACACAGGAGCCCCCCATGCCTTCGATCGCGCACCCCAACCGCCGCCAGGCACTTGGCCTGGGTGCAAGCCTGGCCGTCACAGCCGCCACACCGCTGTGGCTCACGGCCACCGCCCATGCGCAGGACCGTTACCCCTCACGCCCCATCACCCTCATCGCACCTTGGCCCGCCGGGGGCAGCAGCGACGCCGTGATGCGTGCGTTTGCCGAAAGCGCGGCCAAAGCCCTGGGTGTGCCCGTGGTGGTCGAAAACAAACCAGGGGCTGGTGGAACACTGGGTGCCTCTGCCATGAAAACCGCAGCACCCGACGGGTACACCCTTACCCAACTGCCACTGGGCATCTACCGCCTGCCCCACATGCAGACCATGTCTTTTGACCCCGTCAAAGACTTGACACATGTGGTCTGCCTGACCGGTTACACGTTTGGTATCGCCTGCACCGCCGACGCGCCCTTCAAAACCCTGCAAGACATGGTGGCCTACGCCAAAGCCAACCCAGGCAAACTGGAGTATGGCCATACCGGCACGGGAACCACACCCCACCTGGCCATTGAAGAATTCAGTGCCAAAGCGGGCATACAACTCAACCCCGTGCCCTTCAAGGGCTCTGCCGAGATCATGCAGGCGATTTTGGGAGGCCACATCCGGGTGATGAGCGGCACCACAGAATTCGCCCCCCATGTGCAAAGCGGCAAACTGCGGCTGCTGGCCACCCTGGGTAGCAAACGCAACAAAGCCTTCCCCAACGTCCCCACTGTCAAAGAAAGCGGCTGGGACACCATCACCGAATCGCCTTTTGGCATAGGCGCGCCCAAAGGGTTGCCGCCCCAGGTCACGCAGGTCTTGCACGACGCTTTTCGCAAAACGCTGGAAGACCCCAAGGTGCAGGAAACCCTGGACAAGTTCTACATGCCGACCATTTACATGGGCACGGCCGATTACACAGCCTATGGCGAGCGTACCTTTGCCGCCGAAAAAGCCACCATCGAGCGTTTGGGCCTGGCCAAAAAAGGCTGATCGCTCGCCACCACGCGTGGCCAGCACCGGTTCTGCGGGCACAATGGGGGTACAGCAGACCCCCCACAAGCGCTCAACCCGTGACCCCACAAGGCATCAACGACGAACTGGACCGGGCACGCCACAGCGGCCCGGTTCGGGACATCCTCATCCCCCCCTGCCCCGAGCTGTTGCAACAGCTGCAAGACGCCACCCGGGGCGCTGAACCCGACCTGTCGTTGGTGAACCAGATCGCCAACGCCGACGTGGCCATGGCCGCGGCCCTGATCCGACAGGCCAACAGCCCCTCGTACGCCCTGCAACAGCCGGTGCAAACCGTGGGACAAGCCATGACGGTGATCGGGCTGCAACCCTCGGTGCGGCTCTTGACCGGTTTTTTGACGCGCCGCGCCCTGCCGACCGCCTCACCAGCGCTGCTGCATTTTTGGGACACCTCCACCCGCAAAGCCCTGGCGTGTGAACACATCGGGCAGCAGCTCTACGGCATGGACGCCGGGCTGGCCTACAGCTTTGGCCTCTTTTGCCACGTGGGCATGCCCGTGCTGTTTGGTGCCATCAAAGGTTATGCCAGCACCGTGACCGAGGCCTTGGCGCGCCAAGACCGCTCCTTCACCGAAACCGAAAACGCCAACCACCGGACCGACCATGCGGTGGTCGGTGCGATTGTGGCCAAAACCTGGCGCTTGCCCTTGGACGTGGCGGTGGCGGTCCGCTTGCACCACGACTTTAGCTGCGTGCGTGAGGAGGCGTTTGCACCCACGGTGCGGCACCTGGTGGCCATGGGCTTGATCGCTGACCAATTGTTGCAAACTTACGATGGCGTGCCCGCCTCACGCGAGTGGGCGGAACACGGCCCCGCTTGCTTGCAGCACCTGCAGATCGGCGAGGCCGAGGTGGAACACTGGGTGGACGAACTCCACCCCGCGTTCGAAAGCGCTTTTACAGCGCCTTGACCATTTCCGGCACGGCGGTGAAGAGGTCGGCCTCCAGGCCGTAGTCAGCCACGCTGAAGATGGGGGCCTCGGGGTCTTTGTTGATCGCCACAATCACCTTGGAGTCCTTCATCCCCGCCAGGTGCTGGATCGCCCCGCTGATGCCCGCGGCCACGTACAGCTGCGGCGCCACGATCTTGCCCGTCTGCCCCACCTGCAGGTCGTTGGGCGCGTAACCCGCATCCACCGCCGCACGGCTCGCTCCGATGGCCGCACCCAGCTTGTCCGCCAGGGGCGTCATCACCTCGGTGAACTTCTCAGCACTGCCCAGCGCACGCCCACCCGAGACCACGATCTTGGCCGCCGTCAGCTCGGGGCGCTCGCTCTTGGCCAGCTCGCTGCCCTTGAAGCTGCTCTTGCCGCTGTCACCCACGGGTGCTGCCGCTTGGATGGGGGCGTTGTTTCCTGAGCCTGCTCCTGCCGCCGCCGCGTCAAACCCCGTGGCCCGCACGGTGATGACCTTGGTGGTGTCCGCGCTTTGTACCGTGGCAATGGCGTTGCCCGCGTAGATGGGCCGCTCGAAGGTGTCCGCACCGATCACCTTGGTGATCTCGCTGATCTGCCCCACGTCCAGCAAGGCCGCCACCCGGGGCGCGGCGTTTTTGCCATTGGCCGTGGCCGCAAACAGGATGTGGCTGTAGCTGTGGGCCGCTTGCAGGGCCAGCACCTGCGCCGCCACGTTCTCGGCCAGCGCGTGCCCCAGGCTCTCGCCGTCGGCGTGGATGACTT
>JBEBBB010000043.1:0-4991 GCA_041158605.1 Pseudomonadota bacterium | reverse complement strand
ACGGCCTCACGGCCCCGGTTGGCGTTGTCTGCCGCGGCCAGGGCGTTGAACCAGGCGCGCACCTTGGTTTTGGCGCGGTGGCTGACCAGGTAACCCAGGTCGGCGTTGAGCCAGTCGCGCGAAGGCCCCCCTTCTTTGGCCGCCACCACCTCAACCGTCTGGCCGTTTTGCAGCGGGGTGTTGAGGGTAACCATGGCCCCATCGACCCGCGCACCGCGGCAGCGGTGGCCCAGGTCGGTGTGGACGGTGTAGGCAAAGTCCACCGGTGTGGCGCCGGTGGGCAACTCCACAATCGCGGCCTGGGGCGTGAGCACGTAGATGCAGTCGTCAAACAGGCCCTCGGTGGCACCGCTCAGGTCGCGCTGCCAGGCCAACAGCTGGCGCAGCACCGCGATCTTGGCGTCGTAATCGGACGAGGCCGACACCCCAGCGTACCCTTTGGCACCCGCTTCTTTGTAGGCCCAGTGGGCGGCCACGCCGTGTTCGGCGTGTTCGTGCATGGCCTCGGTCCGGATCTGGATTTCGAAGGCGCGGCCCTCGGCGTCACGCACCACGGTGTGCAAGGACTGGTAGCCGTTGGCCTTGGGCTTGGCGATGTAGTCGTCGAACTCTTCAGGCACCGGGCTGAAATGGGCGTGCACATGGGCCAACACCGTGTAGCAGTCGTTGGCCTGGGGCACCACCACCCGCAGCGCCCGGATGTCAAACACCTGATCAAAGTCCAGCGACTTGCCGCGCATCTTTTTGACGATGCTGTAGATGTGTTTGGGCCGGCCCTGTACCGAGGCCTGCACCCCCATCTGGGCCAAGTCGTCGGCCAGTTGCTGGCGCACCTGCTCCACATGGCTTTCGCGCTCCACCCGTTTTTCGTCGAGCAGGCGGGCGATGTGTTTGTAGGTGTCGGGCTCCAGGAAACGGAACGCCAGGTCTTCCATCTCCCACTTGATTTGCCAAATGCCCAGGCGGTTGGCCAAGGGAGCGAACACGTGCAGGGACTCGTGGGCCAAGGCCCGCTCGGGTTGGCGTTTGGCAGCGGCGTGGTAGCGCAGGGTTTGCAAACGCGAGGCCAAGCGCAACATCACCACCCGCAGGTCGCGCGAGAACGCCAGCAGCATCTTGCGCACGTTCTCGGTCTGGCTGGCGGCCAGCTCGGAGGTGGGGGCTTTGCCACCGCCTGGTGCCAAGGGGTCTTGGGCCTTGTGCCGGGCCTGGCGCTGCAGCATCACCAGCTTGGTGGTTTCAACAGCCAGCGCCGCGTGGTTCTCGCCAAAGGCTTTGGCGATCACCTCCTGGGGGCGGTTGAGGTACTGGCAAGCGTACAACAGGTACACCGCCACCTGCATCTCGGTGGACCCACCGATGTAGGCCAAGATGTCCACCATGGCGTCGGCGTGGTCCAGGATGCCTTCGCCGGTGTCCAGCACCTCACTGGACAACAAGGGCTCGGCAAAAGCGCGCGCCCGCGCCCGCGCCAGCGCTTGGGTGTCTTTGGGCGTTTGGCTGGCCGTGGCCAGCACGATCGCGGCGGGGTCTGCGGTGCCGGTGGTGGGGGCGGTCATGGGGCCCATATAAAATCCCGAACGGCGGCCACTTGTGCGTCGGTGACCAAGGTGGGCGCGTGGCCAACGCCGGGCCACTCGACCAGGCGGGCTTTGGGGCCACGCTGGCCCATGGCCTGGGCGGTGTCGGCGCTGAGCAGGTCGGAGTCCTGGCCGCGCAGCAACAAGGTGGGCGCCTGGACCGCGTCGTACAGCCCCCACAGCACGGCCTCACCGGCTTGGGCGGCTTGTCGGGCCACCTCGGGGGGAGTGGCCACCATGGCCTGGAACGGCACGGCAATGGCGGGGTCGTAGTGCAAGCCCCAGCCGCCCACCACCGGGCGCAACATGGGGCGGGTCAGGGCCTGCCACTGTTCTGGCGTGTGGGGACCAAACCCTTGCGACACCGCCAACAGGGCCGTGGCGGCCTCTTGTTCGGAGCGGAACACCAAGGGGCGCCCCAGGTAGGTGCCTATGCGCTGCAGGGCCTCCCACTGGATCACGGGCCCCACGTCGTTGAGCACCAGGCGGCGGATGCTGGCACCGGGTTGGCCGGCCAGACCCAAGCCGATCAGCCCCCCCATGCTGGTGCCCACCCAATCGATGCGCAACACCGCACCCGCCCCGTGGGCGGCCGCGTGCTCTTGGCGCAGCGCCGCCAACAACGCCGCCATGTCGGCCACGTAGGTGGGGATTTGGTACGCCATAGGGTCGGCCAACCAATCGCTGCGGCCGCGGCCCGCCACATCCACACACACCACCCGGGCGCGGGCACACAAGGCCTGGGCCAACACATCAAAATCGCGGCCTTGGCGGCTCAGGCCATGGACACACACCACCACATGGTCGGGGTGGGCCTGGCCCGTGGCGTTCCAGTCCCACCAGGCCATGCGCCGCTGGCCCCCGTGGGACGACAAAGGTCCGGGGACGTCGGTGTAGCGCAAGGCGGGTTGGTTCATTTTTTCCCCTGATAATGGTTTGGTGTGATCGTAATGGATACGGAGGACTTCATATGCTGAGCAACAAGACCGCGCTGGTCACTGGTTCGACCAGTGGTATCGGTTTGGGCATCGCCAAAGCGTTGGCCCAACAGGGCGCCAACATCGTTCTGAACGGGTTTGGTGACGTTGAGGGCGCCAAGGCCGAGGTGGCCGCACTGGGTGTGCGGGTGGCCTACCACGGTGCCGACATGAGCCAACCCGCCCAAATCGAGGACATGATGGCCTTTGCCGCCCGCGAATTCGGGCGGGTCGACATTTTGGTGAACAACGCGGGCATCCAGCACGTGGCTCGGGTGGAGCAGTTCCCGGTGGACAAGTGGGACGTCATCATGGCGATCAACCTCTCCAGCGCCTTCCATGCCACCCGCTTGGCCTTGCCGGCCATGCAAGCGGCCAACTGGGGCCGCATCATCAACGTGGCGTCGGTGCACGGTTTGGTGGCCTCGGCCGAAAAAGCCGCTTACGTGGCCGCCAAACACGGTGTGGTGGGCCTGACCAAGGTCACGGCCCTGGAGAACGCCACCACCGGTGTGACCTGCAACGCCATCTGCCCGGGCTGGGTGTTGACCCCCTTGGTGCAAAAGCAGGTGGACGCCAAGGCCGCGGCCCAGGGCATTGACAACGCGGCGGCCACCCGGCAGCTGCTCGGCGAAAAAGAACCGTCCATGCAGTTCACCACCCCCGAAGAGCTGGGCGCGCTGGCGGTGTTCTTCTGCTCACCCGCAGGCAACAACGTGCGCGGTGTGGCCTGGAACATGGACGGCGGCTGGGCCGCCCAGTAAACCACCTAGCCGCCGGGGTCACTGCAACTGCACCGACCCCGACAAGGTGACCTGCACCAAGCCTTTGCCAGGTTCGGTGGGCACCGCGGCATCGGGGCTGGCCATGCGGGCTTCCATGGCCATCGCCACGGGGCGGGGCCGGGCGGGCCCAGGCCCGTTGTCCGACACCACCGACACCTCGCGCAGGCGGTAAGCGCCGAACCCAAAACCCTGCGCGATCTGCTGCGCCGTCTGCCGGAATTGGGCGATGGCCTCTTGCCGCACCTCGGCCTCGTGCCGCTGGGCGGCGGCAGTGCTCAAACCCCAGGTCAGGTTGGCCACCACCAAGCCCGGCAGCTGGCCCGCCCATTGGGTGAGGCGCGCGGCGTCTCGGCCTTGCAGCACCAGCTGCGCACTGCCCTGCCAACCCACCACCTGGCCCTCTTTGCCATAACGGGGCCACACGCCAAACCCACCGGTACCCACCTCGAACACCCCCGCTCGGGCGTGCGGCCGCACGGTGGCCAAGGCCTGGTCCAGCACCTGGGTGATTTGGCGCTGCACCAGGGCCGCGTCCTGGCCCTGGGCGCGGGTGACCAGTGTCACGGTCAACCAATCGTGAACCACCTCGCGCTGGGCGGTGGCCGTCAGCTGGACCTGGTTCTGAACGGGGTCGGCCGGCGTGGTGGTCTGGGCCCACAAGGGGGCGGCCAGCGGTCCCGCAGCCATACCCACCAACAGGGCCAAGGTGCGCAAACGGGGAACGAACGGGTGCGATGGGGTGTGCATGGCCCCAGTGTGCCAGGGCGGTGGGCGCGCGTGCAAGCGGCAGTTATCACACGGCGCAACAGGTGTAACAGGGTGTGACAAGGGCCTGCAAAGCCCCTGCGAGCGCAGTTCCCGGGTGTCACAATGGCTTTGTTACATTTTGGGAAACCGACCCATGAGCCCTACCCCCAACCGACCCGACCGCATCCTCGTGGTGGACGATGACGCGCGGATCCGCGACCTGCTCAAGCGCTACCTGACCCAAGAGGGTTTTGAGGTGCTGCTGGCCGAGGATGGGCGCGCATTGAGCCGGGTGCTCTTGCGCGAGACGGTGGACCTGATCGTGCTGGACCTGATGATGCCGGGCGAAGACGGCCTGAGCGTGTGCCGCCGTTTGCGGGGCGGCAACGACCGCACCCCCATCATCATGCTGACGGCCAAAAGCGAAGACGTGGACCGCATTGTCGGCCTGGAGGTGGGCGCCGACGACTACCTGGGCAAACCCTTCAACCCCCGCGAACTGCTGGCCCGCATCCACGCGGTGCTGCGCCGGCGGCCGCCGACCGAGGTGCCCGGTGCACCCTCCAAAGACGCGGAGGTGGTGTCTTTTGGGCCTTTTGAATTCGACATGGCGCAACGCGCCCTGCGCAAAAGCGGGGTGGACGTGGCCCTGACCACCGGCGAGTTCGCCATGCTCAAAGCCCTGGTGCGCCACCCCCGCCAACCCTTGTCACGCGACAAACTGGCCCACCTGGCCCGTGGCCGCGAATTCGAACCGTTTGACCGCAGCCTCGACGTGCAGGTCTCGCGCCTGCGCAAGCTGATCGAAGAAGATGCCGCGTCGCCCCGTTACCTGCAAACCGTGTGGGGTGTGGGTTACGTGTTTGTGCCAGACGGGGCGCCAGGTTGAGTTGGCCGATGCG
>JBEBBB010000042.1:0-2832 GCA_041158605.1 Pseudomonadota bacterium | reverse complement strand
AAAAACGGGGGTTTGCGCCCCGTTAGGGCTTCGAGCATGATCAACTCGTCGTCGGTGTGGTTGATCACCGGCGCGGCACGCATCACATCACCTGGCTCCCGCCCAATCACCATGGGTTTTTCGTGGTACCGGGTTTCAATCGACATGCCGTCCGCGGGGTTGGCCAATGGGATGATGTCTGCCCTGCCGTAACAGAGGCAAAAGTACACCTGCTCTGGGGCCACCTCCAGGTACGCCCCGGTACCACGTATGCCCACGGTGGCGGTGCTGGTCTCGATGCGTTTGTCACCCTTGCCAAACACCGCCAGCACCTTGCCAGTGACCACGCGCAGCACGCCTTTTACACCATCGAACTGGTGCTCGACGCGGCTGTTGTCGCGCAGCAAATAGGCGTCTTGCCCGAGCACATAAACCACGCGGCTGCTGGGCCCTGTGGTCACGGTGTCACCCACCATCACCACACGGCCTTCGGCGGCGGGTTGCCCATTCACCCGCACGTCACCCTCAATCTGGCGCAAGCCCGGCGCCACCGGTTGTGCACCGGCCGCCAGCAAGCGGGACATCCACAGGCTCAAACCACCAGCGGTCAGGCCTTGCAACACACGTCGACGGGGTGGGGTCTGGGACATAGGGGTTTACGGAAGGTTGGGGGCCAGCAAACGGGCCAGCACAGCCGCGTCCATGCTACGCCGCTGGGCCATGTCCCGCAACTGGTCTTCACCGATGGTGCCCACGTTGAAGTAGGTGGCGTCGGGGTGGGCCAGGTAAAACCCGCTGACGCTGGCCGCCGGGGTCATGGCCAGGCTTTCGGTCAGGCCCATGCCCACCTCGTCGCAGCGCAACAGATCAAACAGGTCTTTTTTGACCGAGTGGTCCGGGCAGGCGGGATAACCGGGCGCAGGCCGGATGCCCTGGTAAGCCTCGGCGATCAGCTCGGCGTTGCCCAGCCGCTCTTGTGGGGCGTACCCCCACAAATCGGTGCGCACCCGCTGGTGCATCTGCTCGGCCAAGGCCTCGGCCAGGCGGTCGGCCAGGGCCTTGAGCATGATGGCGTTGTAATCGTCGTGGGCGGCCTCATAAGCCGCTGCACGCTGTTCGGCCCCCAAGCCTGCTGTCACCGCGAACACGCCAGCGTAATCGGCCACGCCGCTGCCGACCGGCGCCACAAAGTCCGACAAACAGCGGCTGGGGCGGGTCACCCCGTCGATCACCTGTTTTTCGGTCTGTTGGCGCAAACCGTACCAGGTGAGCGCGGGCGTGGTGCGGGTCTCATCGGTGTACAACACGATGTCGTCACCCACCGATTGGGCGGGGTACAGCCCCACCACCGCCTGGGCGGTGAGCCACCGGCCATCGACGATTTTTTTCAGCATGGCCTGCGCATCGGCCAAAACCTTGCGGGCCTGTTCACCCACCACCTCGTCATCCAAGATGGCGGGGTAGGCACCAGCCAGGTCCCAGGTTTGAAAAAACGGGCCCCAATCGATGTAGGGCACCAAGGCACCCAAGTCGATTTGCTTGAACACCCGCCGCCCCACAAACGTGGGCACCTGGGGCTGGTGCGCCGACCAGTCCACTGGTGAGGGGTTGGCACGGGCCTGGGCCAAGGGCCACAAGGGGGTGCGCTTTTTGTTGGCGTGTTGGTGGCGCACCTTGTCGTAGTCGGCTTTTAAGTCGGCCAGGTAAGCCCCACGCTGGTCGCCCAACAGGCTCTGGGCCACGCCCACGCTGCGCGAGGCATCGGGCACGTAGACCACTGGGCCGCTGTAGTGGGGTGCGATCTTGACCGCTGTGTGCACGCGGCTGCAGGTCGCCCCCCCAATCAGCAGGGGGATGCCGCGCTCGCGGAAGTAGGGGTCTTTTTCCATCTCACCCGCCACGTACTGCATCTCTTCCAAGCTGGGGGTGATCAGGCCCGACAGGCCCACCATGTCGGCGTTTTCGGCTTTGGCCTTGGCCAGGATCTCGTGGCAGGGCACCATCACGCCCATGTTGATCACGTCGAAGTTGTTGCACTGCAAAACCACCGTGACGATGTTTTTGCCAATGTCGTGCACATCGCCCTTGACGGTGGCAATGACCACCTTGCCCTTGCTTTTCACGTCGCCGCCAGCGGCCTCAAGCTGGCGTTTTTCCTCTTCGATGTACGGCACCAAGTGGGCCACCGCCTGCTTCATCACGCGGGCCGATTTCACCACCTGCGGCAGGAACATCTTGCCCTGGCCAAACAGGTCACCGACCACGTTCATGCCGTCCATCAACGGCCCTTCGATCACGTGCAGGGGCCGGCCGCCATCGGCGCGCAACAGCTGCCACATCTCTTCGGTGTCTTCGGTGATGAACTCGTTCTGGCCGTGCACCAGCGCGTGCACCAAGCGCTCGCGAACACCCAGGGCACGCCACGCGTATTTGGCGCTGTCGTCCTTGGCCGCCCCCTTCACCGATTCTGCGATCTCCAGCAAACGCTCGGTGGCGTCGGGTCGGCGGTTCAACACCACGTCTTCGACCCGCTCGCGCAAATCGGGGTCGAGTTCGTCATAAACCCCGACCATACCCGCGTTCACAATCCCCATGTCCATACCGGCCTGGATGGCGTGGTACAAGAACACCGTGTGGATGGCTTCACGAACAGGCTCGTTGCCCCGGAAGCTGAACGACACGTTGGACACACCACCACTCACCTTGGCACCGGGCAGGTGTTGTTTGATCCAACGGGTGGCGTTGATGAAGTCCACCGCGTAGTTGTTGTGTTCTTCGATGCCGGTGGCAATGGCAAAGATGTTGGGGTCGAAGATGATGTCTTCGCAAGGGAAGCCCACCTCGTCCACCAAG
>JBEBBB010000041.1:0-3652 GCA_041158605.1 Pseudomonadota bacterium | reverse complement strand
CCCCCTCGCTGTTGGTGATGCGCCGGCTGGTGCTCAACGCGGCGGCTTCGCAGCGCAACGCGATTTGCACCGCTTCCTCGGCGGTGATGGCCCAGGGGTGAAACAGGTCCAGATCGGGCTGGTCGTTGGCCACGTCCACCTCATCGGGCAAACCCGCCACGGGGTCTTCTGCGGTGAAACGGGCAATGTCGTAGGCGGCCTGCACCGTCTGGCGCACCGCGTCAGGACCAAAATCCGAGGTGGCCGCGTTGCCACGCCGCTGGCCCAGGTACACGGTGATACCCAGCGACTTGTCGCGGTTGCGCTCCACGTTCTCCAGGGCGCCCTTGCGAACCGACACACTCAGCCCCGACCCTTCTGACACCTCCACACCACCATCGGTGGCGCCCAAGGCACGGGCATGGGTCAGCGCCAAATCGGCCAGCGCTTCAAACTGCTCACGGCTGTACTGAAATCCCTCGGTGGGCGGGGTGCTGGGTGCCTTGGTGGGCTGGGGGGGGTGGCTGCGTTGCGTCATGTCGGCGGCTATGATACTTGGCATGTCACGCAAACCCACCAAAGGTTATTTCGTCAAAGGCCATTTTGTCGCGCTCGGCAGCGAACTGGACCTCGAATTAAAACGGGAAATGAAGGGCGATACCGACGTTTCCAAAACCGACCTCAAGAAACAAAGCGACCACCTGCAAAACGTGGGGGAACAGCTGCTCACCCTGCGCAAAGGGCTGGTGGACAAACTCGACCTGCCCGAGCGCCTGCTGGAAGCGGTGGCAGAAGCCAAACGCATCACCAATTTTGAAGGCCGGCGCCGGCAGATGCAGTACATCGGCAAAATCATGCGCAAGCTCGACGATGCCCAGGTGGCGGCCATCGAAGAAGCGTTGGCGGTCCAACACCAGGGCTCGGCCAAAGACACCCTGCGCTTGCACCTGGCCGAGCAGTGGCGCGACCGCCTGATTGCCGACGAAAACGCCCTCACCGAATGGCTGCAAACCGACCCAGATGCCGATTTGCAACACCTGCGGTCGCTGCTGCGACAGGCCCGCAAAGACGCCCAGGCCCAGCCCGACAAACCCGGTGAAGCCCCCCGCCACGGCAAGGCCTACCGGGAGATCTTCCAAGCCGTACGGACGCGCCTGGACGCGATCGCCGCAGCGCAAGACGGCGACACCACCGAAGGAAACGACACACCATGAGCACCACCGGCCACGACACCGTGCGCATCGGCATCGTCTCCATCAGCGACCGCGCCAGCAGCGGCACCTACGAAGACAAAGGCCTGCCCGCCCTGCGGGACTGGTTGAGCAAAGCGCTGCAAAACCCCCTGGTGTTTGAAGCCCGGCTGATACCCGACGACCAAACCACCATCAGCAACACCTTGATCGAATTGGTGGACGCGGGCTGCTCGCTGGTGCTCACCACCGGCGGCACCGGCCCTGCCCTGCGCGACGTCACCCCTGAAGCGACCTTGGCCGTGGCCCACAAAACCATGCCCGGGTTTGGTGAACAAATGCGCCAGATCAGCCTGCACTTTGTGCCCACCGCCATCTTGTCGCGCCAGGTGGCCGTGGTGCGCGGGCAAAGCCTGATCATCAACCTGCCCGGCCAACCCAAATCGATCGCGGAAACCCTGGAAGGCGTCAAAGGCCCCACCGGTGAGAGCGTGGTACCAGGTATTTTTGCGGCAGTGCCTTACTGCATAGACCTGATCGGTGGCCCTTACCTGGACACCCACGACAGCGTGTGCAAGGCGTTTCGGCCCAAGTCGGCCCAACGCCCCCGCTGACACAGGCACCGCGCAGGGAAGCTTTGGGTCATTTGCCGACCAAGGCGTTCAGGCGTTCGGCCTCAAAATGCTCGCCCGTGGCAGCATCGGGGGGCACGTCACAACGGGCCCCTTGAAGCTTCTCCAGGGCCTGCCACAGCAGGGCGATCTGGTGCTCGTGCCCAGCGGCGTTTTGGATCAGGTCGCGCATGGCCACCTGGAGGGGGTCGTCTTCGTGGGTCACGCCATAGGCCGAAAAGCCCTGGGCGGGTGTGGCGTCGGCGCTGGTGTTGTCTTTCGACGGTATGATGCGCGCCGGTATGCCCACCGCCGTCGCACCAGCGGGCACGGGTTTGATCACCACGGCGTTGCTGCCGATTTTGGCCCCATCGCCCACAGCGAACCCCCCCAGCACCTTGGCACCGGCACTCACCACCACGTTTTGTCCCAGCGTGGGGTGCCGTTTGGCGCCCTTGTACAAAGAGGTTCCCCCCAGTGTCACCCCCTGGTAAATGGTGCAGCCATCGCCGATTTCGGCGGTTTCGCCCACCACCACGCCCATGGCGTGGTCAAAAAACACCCGGTTGCCCAACTTGGCCCCAGGGTGGATTTCGATGCCAGTCAGCCAGCGGCTCAGGTGAGACACAAACCGGCCCAGCCATTTGAACCCCCGTGTCCAGCAGGCGTGGGCCAGGCGGTGCAACACCACCGCGTGCAGGCCCGGGTAACAGGTCAACACCTCCCAGCGTGTGCGGGCGGCGGGGTCGCGTTCCAGGATGCAATCGATGTCGGACTTGATGCGGGCAAACATGGGGACAAGTGTGGGTTACAGCCCGCAGTCTAGCGCTTTGCCCGCTCAGCCACGTCCAACATGGCACGGGCCACCCCGCGCAAAATGTGGATTTCTTCAGGGGTGGGTTGCGCACGGTTGAACAACTGGTTCAAGCGCGGCATCAGTTTTTTGGGGGCGGCGGGGTCCAAAAACCCCACCCCCACCAGCGCCTGTTCCCAGTGCGACAACATGCCTGCCACCGCAGCAGCGTCCGCCGCCTGTGGCGGGACCACAGCGGTTTGGGAGGGCACAGCCGCACCAAAGCCCCCCAAAGCCTGCCGCCACTCGTAAGCCACCAACTGCACCGCCGCCGCCAGGTTCAAAGAACCAAAATCCGGTGCGGTGGGTATGCTCAAACACACGTGGCTGCGGTACACGTCCTCGTTGGCCATGCCATACCGCTCCGACCCAAACAAAAACGCCACCCCGCCCCCCACCTGCTCACGCGCCAAAGGCTCCAAATGGGCCCGGGGGGTGCGGGTGGGCGGGCCAAAGTCCCGGGGCGTCATGGCAGTGGCGCACATGTGGGTGATGCCATCCAAGGCCTCGTCCAAGGTGTCCACAATGCGGGCGGCCGCCAAAACGTCATTGGCCCCACTGGCGCGTTGTATGGTCTCCTCGCGCCGCAACACATTGGCCCAACGCGGGCGCACCAGCACCAAATCGCTAAAACCCATCACCTTCATGGCACGGGCCACCCCACCCACGTTGCCGGCGTGGCTGGTCTCTATCAACACGAATCGGGTTTTCACGTCACACACATCCATGACAGGCGGGTAAAATCGGCGTATTGTCGCTGCCATCGCGCAGTCCCACACCGTTCATCCCACAATTCATGTCCTCTGCACACCTGCACCCCATGCTCAACGTGGCCATCAAGGCCGCGCGCGCTGCTGGCGCCATCATCAACCGTGGCGCCCTTGATGTCGAATCGGTCCGCATCGCGGCCAAACAAACCAACGACTTTGTCACCGAGGTCGACAAGGCCGCCGAAGACGCCATCATCGAAACCATCCTCGGGGCCTACCCCGACCACGGCATTTGGGCCGAAGAATCTG
>JBEBBB010000040.1:0-2670 GCA_041158605.1 Pseudomonadota bacterium | reverse complement strand
GGCTGTTGTTGGCGTTTATCCGGCCCAAGCTTCGCGGCAAACCCAACACTTGAGGCAAAAAGCCGCAGCATTTGAATCACATTACGTTATATTCCAACCATCTAGCCGGTTTTTCTCGCCTTTTTTCGGAGCTTTTTGCCATGTCATTTGTGCTTGTTGCCCAAAAACACATCCGTTCTATGGTCCGCTGGGCCGCACTTGGTGGCATGGCTTGGGCCTTGGTGGGCTGCGCCAGCCAAGCCACCTACCCCTTGGCCCCGGCCACCGCCGCCAAGGCAGACTACAACTACATCGTGGGCCCTGGCGACTCGCTCAGCATCCAGGTGTGGCGCAACCCCGAGCTCTCCATGAGCGTACCGGTTCGCCCTGACGGCAAAGTCACCACCCCCCTGGTTGACGAGCTGGTGGCCCAAGGCAAAACCGCCACCCAAATCGCCCGCGACATTGAAAAAGAGCTGGCCAAAGTGGTCCGCGACCCGGTGGTTACCGTCATCGTCACGGGTTTTGTGGGCCCCTACAGCGAGCAGATCCGTGTGATCGGCGAGGCTGCCAAACCCCAGTTCCTGCCCTACAAGCAAAAAATGACCATGCTTGACGTGATGATCGCCGTGGGTGGCCTGACCGACTTTGCCGATGGCAACGCAGCCGTTATTGTTCGTGCCTCCGAAAACAACGCCCGTTACACCGTTCGCCTGCGCGACCTGGTCAAGCGTGGCGACATCTCCGCCAACGTCGACATGTTGCCCGGCGACGTACTCATCATTCCCCAGGGTTGGTTCTGATAGGCCTTCGCGGCCACAGGGTTGGTCAACTGGTTTGGGGCTGTATGGTGGTTCACGGGATGATGCATGGATGATCTGATCAAGCAACTGTCCACGTATGTGCGTGGCATGTGGAAGTACCGCCATTTGGGGGTGATCGTGGCCTGGGCCGTGGCCGCTGTGGCCTCGGTGTTTGTGGTCCTTAAAGAAGACCGCTACGAGGCCTCGGCCAGGGTGTTTGTGGACACCCAGTCCATCCTGCGCCCGCTCATGTCGGGTTTGGCTGTGCAGCCCAATGTGGAGCAGCAGGTTGCTATGCTCAGTCGCACCCTGATCAGCCGCCCCACTGTCGAAAAACTCATCCGCATGGCCGATCTGGATTTGGGTGCCAAGTCCAAGGCCGACCAAGACAAGCTGATCCAAGAGGTCACAGCGTCCATACGCATCCGCACCACGGGCAACGACAACATCTACACCCTGGGTTTTGTAGACAGCAACAAAGACAAATCCCTCAAGGTGGTGCAGTCGCTGCTCACGGTGTTTGTGGAGTCCAGTTTGGGCTCCAGCCGCAGCGATTCCGACACCGCCAAGCGGTTTCTGGAAGAGCAAATCAAAACCTACGAAGCCCGCCTCACAGAGGCGGAAACCCGCCTGAAGGATTTCAAGCTCCGCAACATCGATTTGCAGGCCAAAGGCGAGGTCGACATGGCCAGCCGTTTGGGTGAAATCACCAACACCCTGAGCCAAGCCCGCCTGGAGCTGCGCGAGGCCGAAAGCGCCCGCGAAGCCGCCCGCAAGCAGCTGGAGCAAATCAAAGCGGGCAAAGGCCCAGCCGGCCCTATTGCCCCTGTGATCCGCACCCCCGAAATCGATGGCCGCATCGAGGCGCAACAACGCAACCTCGATGCCTTGTTGCAGCGTTACACCGAGGCCCACCCCGATGTGTCCAACGCCCGCCGCCTGATCAAAGACCTCGAAGCCCAAAAAGCCAAAGAGGTGGCCGCTTTGCGCAAAGCCGCCGAGGCCGCTCCCGCAGCCAGCCCCACGCAAGATGCCAACCCCGCTGTGTTGGAACTCAGCCGCCTCATGTCGTCGGCCGAGGTGCAGGTGGCGTCGCTGCGGGCCCGCGTGGGCGAGTACGAAGGCCGCCTGGCCAAAGCCCGCGAACAGGTCAAGCTGGCCCCTCAAATCGAAGCCGAGCTGGCCCAGCTCAACCGCGATTACGGCATCCACAAAAAGAACTACGACGACCTGGTGGCCAGGCGCGAGTCTGCCCAGTTGTCTGGCGAGTTGGAAAACGCGTCCGGCGTGGCCGATTTCCGGGTGCTCGATCCCCCACGTGTGGGCAACACGCCGGTGGCACCCCACCGGGTGATGTTGTTGCCCTTGGCCTTGCTGGCGGCCATTGCCGCTGGTATGGGGGTCACGTTTGTGATCAGCCAGATACGCCCGGTGTTTTTTGATGCGCCCACGCTGCGCGACGTCAGTGAGCTGCCCCTGTTGGGTGTGGTGTCCTTGATCCGCAGCCAAGAGGTCAAGGCCAAAGAGCGGCGCAGCCTGCTGCGGTTTGGGGCTTCGTTGGTGGTGCTGGCGGGGTTGTTCCTGCTGGGTATGGCCATTTTGGCCTGGCGCCTGGGTTTCTTCCGTTGATCAGGGTAGGGCACCATGACCAGTTCCATTGAAAAAGCCGCCCAGCGCCTGGAGCAACTTCGGCAAGCAGGGGTCGACATACCGGCTGCAGCCAGCCCGGCGCCAGTGTCTGTGGCACCTGCTGTACCCACGCCTGCTCCCGCCGTGGCCATGGCCGCGCCGGCCAGCCCACAACCCGCAGAGCCTGCGGCCCAATCCAGGTCCATACACATCGACCTGGCCAGCTTGTCGGCGCGGGGTTTTGTCACGCCCCATGCCC
>JBEBBB010000039.1:0-3510 GCA_041158605.1 Pseudomonadota bacterium | reverse complement strand
ACACCGACCAGTATCACGTCCGAACTTTCCAAATCGGTGTTGGTTTGGCCATCGTCGTGGGCCAGGGTGAAGTTGATCGCCTCGATCCGGTCGTTGTATTCCTTGCTCTTGGACACGTCTGAAAAGCGGCCCACGCGGTGGTTGGACTTGATGCCCAACTCGGCTTCCAGTGGGGCGATAAAGGTGCCAAACATGTCCAGCAGCATACCCTGGCACTCGGCCTTCACCACCGCGAGCACCTCCATGTTCACCACGGTGGTGAACACCAGCGGTCGCAAACCCTCGACCTGTGCCGTGTGGTTGATCTGGCGCACGGCCTGGTGGGCTTTGTCCACCGTGTCAATAAACGGCATGCGCACACGGCGGGGCGAGGTTTCGAACTGGGCCAGTATGGCGTTGCCAAAGGTCTCGGCGGTGATGCCGGTGCCATCAGAAATAAAGAAGGCGGTGCGGTGGGGCATGGGTGCGGGTGGGTGGGGTGTAGGGCCTACAATGGATCAGTTTATCCAGATTTTTTTGCCAGGCTTGGGCAGCCCCCCACAACAGAACAACAACGGGGCGTGTCGGAGCGGGGCAGGGCGGTTTTTTAAACTAGCGGAGCTTCTCTCATGTCTCAACTGTTCCCTGCGGACGCCTTGGTGGTCCCCTTCGAGTTATTGCGCATGGCCGATGTCGAATCGGTCGGGGGCAAAAACGCCAGCCTGGGTGAAATGATTTCCCAATTGCCCCAAGGGGTACGTGTGCCCACGGGCTTTGCCACCACCGCCCACGCCTTCCGTGAATTCCTGAAGGCCGGTGGCCTGGACCAGCGCATCCACGCCAAACTCGAAACCCTCGACACCGAAGACGTTCGCGCCTTGGCACAGGTGGGTGCTGAAATCCGCACCATGGTCGAGGCCCAGCCCTTTCCCGCCGACCTGGAACAAGCCATACGCCAGGGTTACGAAACCCTCAACGCGGGCAGCGCCAGCGCCACCTACGCGGTGCGCTCCTCGGCCACCGCCGAAGACCTGCCAGATGCTTCTTTTGCAGGCCAACAAGAAACCTTTCTGAACGTGCATGGCATCGAAGAGGTGTTACACAAGATCAAAGAGGTGTTTGCCAGCCTGTACAACGACCGTGCCATCAGCTACCGGGTGCACAAAGGTTTTACCCATGCCGAGGTGGCCTTGTCCGCTGGCATCCAGCGCATGGTGCGCTCCGACCTGGGCGCGGCGGGTGTGATGTTCACCATCGACACCGAAAGCGGCTTTGAAGACGTGGTGTTTATCACCTCCAGTTACGGTCTGGGCGAAACTGTGGTGCAAGGTGCGGTCAACCCCGACGAGTTTTACGTCCACAAGCCCATGCTCAAAGCGGGCAAACAAGCTGTGATCCGCCGCAACCTGGGCAGCAAGCTGATCCAGATGGTGTTCAGCACCCCGGCTGAAAAAGCCGCCTCGGGCAAACTGGTCAAAACCACCGACGTGCCGGTGGAGCAGCGCAACCGCTACAGCCTCTCCGATGCCGACGTCAGCCAACTGGCCCACTACGCGCTGGTGATCGAGAAACACTATGGCCGGCCCATGGACATCGAATGGGGCAAAGACGGCAACGACGGCCAGCTCTACATCTTGCAGGCGCGCCCCGAAACCGTGAAAAGCCAGGCTGCGGGCCAGGTCGAAGTGCGCTACAAGCTCAAGGGCAAAGGCGCTGTGTTGGCCTCCGGCCGCGCCATTGGGCAAAAAATCGGTACCGGCCCCGTGCGCTTGGTCCACAACATCAGCGAGATGGACAAGGTCCAACCCGGTGATGTGCTGGTCACCGACATGACCGACCCCAACTGGGAACCCGTCATGAAACGCGCCAGCGCCATCGTCACCAACCGGGGCGGTCGCACCTGCCACGCAGCCATCATCGCCCGCGAGCTGGGCATACCCGCCGTGGTGGGCTGTGGTGACGCCACAGACGTTCTGAAGGATGGCACCTTGGTCACCGTCAGTTGTGCCGAGGGTGATACCGGGCACATCTACGACGGACTGCTGGAAACCGAGGTCACCGAGGTCAAACGCGGTGAAATGCCGGCCATCAACGTCAAGATCATGATGAACGTGGGCAACCCCCAGCTGGCTTTTGACTTCGCTCAAATCCCCAACAGCGGGGTGGGTTTGGCCCGCCTGGAGTTCATCATCAACAACAACATCGGTGTCCATCCCAAGGCCATCCTCGACTACCCCCTAGTAGACGCCGACCTGAAAAAGGCTGTTGAATCTGTGGCCCGTGGCCACGCCAGCCCCCGCGCGTTTTATGTGGACAAGGTGGCCGAAGGTGTGGCCACCATCGCGGCTGCTTTTTGGCCCAAACCTGTCATCGTTCGCCTGTCGGATTTCAAAAGCAACGAATACCGCAAACTGGTGGGCGGCAGCCGTTACGAACCCGAGGAAGAAAACCCCATGCTGGGCTTCCGCGGTGCGGCGCGTTACATCAGCGAAGATTTTGGTGAGGCATTTGCCATGGAGTGCGAGGCCTTAAAACGCGTGCGCGAAGACATGGGGCTGACCAACGTCCAGGTCATGGTGCCTTTTGTGCGCACTTTGGCCCAGGCTGAAAAGGTCACGCAGCTGCTGGCCAACCATGGCCTGCAACGGGGCGTGAACGACCTCAAACTCATCATGATGTGCGAGATCCCCAGCAACGCTATTTTGGCCGAGCGTTACCTGCAGTTCTTCGATGGGTTCTCTATCGGCTCCAACGACCTCACCCAACTCACCCTGGGTCTGGACCGTGATTCCGGCCTCGAACTGCTGGCCCACGATTTCGACGAACGCGACCCGGCGGTCACCGCCCTGATCAGCCAAGCCATCCAGGCCTGCCGGGCCCAGGGCAAGTACATAGGCATCTGTGGCCAGGGACCCAGCGACCACCCCGATTTCGCCTTGTGGTTGCGCGATGAGGGCATCAGCTCCATCTCCCTGAACCCCGATTCGGTGGTGGACACCTGGCAGAAGCTCGCCAGCTGATTGCCCGCACACCCACAGCCCCACGCCACGCCATGCACAAGACCTTGCTGACGCAAAGGCTCTTGGCCCTTTTTGGCCTAGGGTGGTTGGTGTTGCACTTTCCGCTGTTGACCATTTGGGACAGCGGCGCCCTGCTGTGGGGGGTGCCGCTGTTTCCGCTGGCGCTGTTTGGGCTGTGGGCGCTGTTGATCGCAGCCCTGGCCTGGTTGATGGAACACGACCCCCACGATGGACGAGATTGACCTGGGTTGGGTGCCAGCGCTGTCACCCACCTTGGTGGTGACGGTCTCGGGTGTCTACCTGTTGGCGCTGTTTGGTATCGCCTACTACGGCGATTGGCGGGCTGCCCGTGGGCGTTCCATCATAGGCAACGCCTGGGTCTACGTGTTGTCGGTCGCCGTGTACTGCACCGCTTGGAGCTACTTTGGCAGCGTGGGCCGCGCCGCCACCGGTGGTGTGTGGTTTTTGCCCATCTACCTGGGCCCCACCTTGGCCATGGTGTTGGCGTGGT
>JBEBBB010000038.1:0-12108 GCA_041158605.1 Pseudomonadota bacterium | reverse complement strand
AGGATTTCCAGCGTGCGTTTGGCGTAACAGACCGCCCGAGAACCCACAGACACGCTGTTGTCTTCATCGAGCACCACCACGTCCAAGCCCCGCAGGCGGGCATCAATCGCAGCGGCCAACCCGACGGGCCCAGCCCCGACCACCACCAAAGGGTGTTTGTGCCCCGCCGCATGGGCTTTGCGCAAATCGGTGGGCGCCTTGTAGGGAAAGGCTGGGTAGGTGTATGTCGCCACGTCTGGTGTCTCCTGCTGGGCGGGGCGGGACAGCGCGGGTCTGGCCCCTGGTATGGGACTGGACTATACCTGAAAATTTCTTATAGGTAAATCGATTTACCTAAACATAAATCAAAACCATCAGGTCGACCACCCCGACAACATCCGCAACAACGCCCTGTTGACCCCTTCGATGGGGAAACTGTGGGCCTCACACACCGCCGCCACTGTGTCCACGGCATCCAGGCCCTCGAGGTGGCAAGCGATGTCCAGGTAGGGGTGGTAGGGGCCGCTTTGGCGCAACAAGGCGGCTACGACAGCATCGGACAGGGGCAAGCGGGCCAGGGTTTTCGCCAAGGGCTCGTGGGTGAGTTGGTCGAGCTGGGAAAACAACCCGGCGGTGTATATATCAGCCCGCAGTTCGTGCTGCGGCCCAGGGTCCATCAGGTGCTCCATGAACCGGGCCCTCAACACCATGCCCATGCGCACCGGCACCAGGTCTTTGTCGGTGGCAGCGCCAGGCAGTTGGTCCATCAACCAGTTGCGCACGGGTTTTTGCCCCAGCAGCATCAAGGCTTGGCGGATGGTATGGACCTCACGCGTGGGACCAAACAGGGGCGAGTTGACCAGGCGCAGCAACCTGAAAGTGAGCACCGGGTCTTGGTAGACCAGGCTTTCCACACGGTCCATGGCCTTGTCGTGCATCAAAGCCTGCTGCAAACGGATGATGGTGTGGCGGTCTGGCCTGACCCCAAAATGGCGGTGGCCTTTGAGGGTGTCGGCCACGGGCCATCCCGCCACGCCGGTAGCGGCTTGGTCGTCCAAACAATGCGCGGCCACGGCCACGTGGGTCGGTTGTTCGTAGATGTGTCCCGGTAAGACGGGGCTGTTCAGGCCAGCGCTGCGGCCTTCCGCCCGGGCTTCCAAAACCCGCAAAACCAGGGTTTCTAGGTCAGGGCCCACTTGCAACAGTGCAGCCGGGGACACCTGCCCCACAGGTGCAGACCGGGTCTGGGCCAGCTGGCCTGCCACCAAAAAACGGTGGCCCATACGCCGCGCGGTGGCCACTTTGGAGACCACATCGGCACCAGCAGGGGTGGCAGGGTCGGGCAACTCCAGCGTGATGTGCTCAAACGGGGTGTGCACCAGGGCCTGGTTCAAAAGCCCCCGTTCGGCAAACGACACGAACAAACGGGGAGCGTTGTCTGTCCACTGGGCGTCTAGGACAGACAACACATGCCCGGCATCCACCGCACCAGAACCATCGCTGCGCACGCGCAAGCGCACACCGAGCAGGCCCCTGTCAGGACCCCAAATGGGCTGGTACGCCAGCGCCACCGCCGACAAGATGTTCATTGCCATACATCAGGCAATGTACTGGAAGAGAGAGAGTTTTTGAACCTGGGCGTAAGACTGCAGGGCCGCTTGCAACCCCAGTTGTTGGGACTCGAAGTCGGAAATACCCTTGACCATGTCGAGGTCGGTCAAGTTGGAGAGCTGGGTCTGGTGATCCACCTCGCGGTTTTGCATGGCGTTTTCCATGCCATCGGCTCGGCGCAACCACTCACCCAAACGCCCTTGCACCAACAACAACCGATTGAGACCACTTTCCAACTCTTCGTGCACTTGTGCCAGTTCCTGTGTGACACGGGGTCCCACGAAGGTGGTGTTGGGGTTCTCCAACACATCAATGGCTTTTTGCACGGTCGCGAACAAATCACTGGTTTCACTGGGGTCGATGCGAACCTGGGCACCGGGGGCCGCCAAGCCATCGAGCTCCAGCTGTATGCCTTCAAACGCCAGGGTTCGTCCACCCAGGTCCATGGGCTCGTTGTTGTAAACCCCCAAGTCCACAGGCGCCCCCACAGCCACCGCTGCACCAGCGCCGGGTGGCACTTTGTCGGTCCGGTTGACCTGCATGGTCAGTCGGGCTGGCACGCTGGCATCCAACGCGAAATCAACGGTGTAAAAACCTTGTGCCGTGACAGTTGGATCGGGGTCGTAGGGCAACACATTGGCGTTGGGCGTGCCCACCACCGAGCCAGTGGACGCGATGGCGTCTCCGGTCACGTGGGACACCACAAAGGTCCCGTTGCCCGTGAGGTTGCGCATGAACGCAAAATCCCCATCGGAGCGAGCGGGCAAGGTGTTTTCGGTGGCGGCGTTTTGACCCGCTATCGCTTGGTACTGTACCGCTGGGCTGGCGTTGTACACGTCAGCAAAAGGCGTTCCGCTGGTGGCCAAGGTGCCCAAACCACCAAACAAGGCTTGTCCCTCGCTGTCTTTGGTGTTGGCCACATCCAGCAACTGCGAGCGCAGACCACGCAGTTCGCTGGCGATGCTTTGCCGGTCACCCGCACTCAGCACAGTGTTGCCGGCCTGCACCACCAGCTCTTTGATGCGTTGCATCAGATCCACAGCATCGCCGGTGGCGCTTTCGGCCAGTTGCAAAGCCGAGCGCGAACGCTCAAGCCCGCGCATGTCGGCCTGCACACGCAGCAAGCGGTTTTGCTCGCGTTCGGCCAAGGTGGCCGACACGGGGTCATCGGTGGCTCGCAACACCCGCTTACCAGCGGCCAGTTTTTCTTGGGCCTCGGTCAGTGCAACGGTGCGCTGGCTGATGCGCGAAATGGTGTTGTCGTAGCTGTGTGCGGTTCCAACGCGGTAAAAACTCATGGCGTGCTCCCGGGTCAGCTGAAGGCCTGCAACAGGGTGTCGAAAAGGGACTGTACAGACTGCAGGTACTTGGCGGAAGCCTGGTACGCTTGTTGGAATTGCACCAAACGGGCGGCTTCTTCATCCAGGTTGACACCGGACTGGTTGGCCCGGGCGGTTTCTGCGCTTTCGGCCACACCGGCTGAAAACGCGGCGGTCGATTTGGCCGTCTGTATCTGTGTGGCCACCGCAGAAAAAACCGGAATGTAACCATCGGACAGCGTGTAGCCTTGGAAGCTGTCCACGTCTCTCAAAGCCATCAAAGCTTGCGCATTGCCCGCATTTTGTTGCATGGTTTCACCCACCGCTGGGGGCCGAACGGTGTAGTTGTCGCTGGTGGCAGGGGCTCCACGCAAAACCAGCTGGAAACCATCCACGGTGATCGGCTCGCCCGATACAAAGTCCTGGGCAGCAGAAGCGCTGGCAGCAGGGCTGTAGGTGATCACGCGGTACTGACCGGGGTAGCTGGTGCCCGTGACCGGATCGGTCCCAAAATGAACCTCGGTTCGCACCCACCCCGCTGGCGGGGTGGCCCCCGCAGGCCGGTGCAAAGACTCCACCGCCAAGTTGGACGAGTTGCTCCCCCCCCCTTCGACCAGCACCGGGCTGGCCACGGCCAATTGGGTGGGTGCTGTAAGCGCGACTTGCACCTGTCGGGCCGCATCGGCAAAGGGGCGAACCAAAAAGCTGTCCCCGGCTTGGGCGGTGCCTGCGGTCAAGGCCAAGGTCAAACCGTCAAAGGTCTGGGGCATGGCCAGGGCCACTGGGGTGGCCGATGCAAACTGGCCAGAGCCATTCAGGTAGGTGTTGTCTGAAACCCGGCGAACCGACCAGTTGGTGCCATCAAAGCCGACTTCGTAGTCGCTTGCCACAAACGAGACCGGTGCGTTGGTGGCCGTGGAGACCGATACCGCCAACTGTGCGGTACCGGTGTTGGAGGCAGAGGGCAGGGTGGCATTGGCCAGGGAAATCGGCCTGAAAAAATCGACGCCAGCCGCACCGTTCAGGTCCAGACCCGACCGGTGTTGGCGGTTGACTTGTTCGGTCATGGACAGGGCCAAACGACCCAGCTGGTTCCGAACACCGTTCAGGTCGCCGTTGTAAAACTCGAGCAGGCCTTGCAACTCACCCCCACCCAACAAGGTGGTGTCCATCAACGTGCCGGACTGGCCAAAGGCCAATTGCAACTCACCGGCACTGTTGGTAGGGGGCGGGTTGACCAAGGGGGTCGCGGTTTGACCCAGAACCAAAGGGTAACTGCCACCCGCAAAAACGGTCATCGTGCCGTCTTCTGCCAGCAGGGTGGATGTCTGGACGTACTGGTTGAGCTGTGCCACCAAACGATCGCGTTGGTCCAACAAATCGTTGGGTGCCGCACCGCTGTTGCCGGTCGAAGCGATCCGACCGTTCAAATCAACGATCCCCTGGGCAATCCGATTGACCTCCCGGATACCGGCTTCGATTTGGGTGCGGGTGGTCACCGCCAGCTCATCCAACTGGGTGAAGGTTTGGCGCAAGCGGGCCGCCACATCCTCACCATTGGACAACACCACACCCCGGGCGGTTTGGTTGAGCGGGGACGCGATCACGTCCACCCAGCCATTCAAAAAGGTGTTGAGCTGCTGCCCCAAACCGCTTTCACCCATGGGGAAAAGTGTCTCCAGCTGCTGCAAGCGCTCAAACCGGATGCCATCGGACGCTGCGACCGCTTGGCTGATGTTGGCCTCGCGGGTCAAAAAGCTGTTGTAACTGCGCTGGACGCCGGCCAGCTCGACCCCTTTGCCAAAATAGCCGTTGCCGATTTTTTGCCCCGCCACCTGGTCCAACGACACGGACTGGCGGGAGTAACCCTCGGTGTTGACGTTGGCAATGTTGTGCCCTATGACCTGCAACACCGCCAAATTGGTGGTCAGTGACCGGGCTGCGATGTTCAGGCTGCTCATGGGGGCTCCTCAACGCGGCATCACGCCCGGGCACGTTGCAGCTGCAACGTGGTGTTGATGGTTTTGCTCAACTTGTCGGCGTAACGTGGATCGGTCGCGTAACCCGCGTCTTGCAGACCAGCAGCAAACGACTGGGCCGACTGCAGGTTGTCCATCACCTTGGCGTAACGGGGGCTGTTGCCAATCAAACGGGCGTAATCGCGAAAGGACTCTTGGTAAGAGCTGTAGGCACGGAATTTGGCCGAGACTTTGCGCGCTTGCCCGTCCACGTATTCGGTGGTGGTGATTTCAGTGACCGGCCCTTTCCAGTTGGCCCCAGCCTTGATGCCAAACAGGTTAAAGGACTCGCTGCCATCGGGGTTGCGGATTTGGCTGCGGCCCCACCCGGTTTCGTGGGCCGCTTGCCCAATCATAAAAGCGGCGGGTATGCCGGACTCTTGCGCCACAGCAGTGGCCGCCTGTGCGTGTTTGGACACAAACGCGGCTTGGGTTTCGGTGGGTTTGGGCACCACCCCACCGGTGCCCGACGCCGCCGAGGGGGCTGCGGAAACAGGCGGGGTTTTGGGGGTGGCACCACCCATCTGTTGCGATAACTGGCGTTCGATCATTTCGCTCAAACCACCGGGCAGACCCGTCATTTGCAAGGCCCATTGCTGGTCCAGCAGGTCGGTGCCCAAATCGGAACCACCGTTATCCATGAGGCCACTTTTCATGGTGGCGTCGCGCATGCTTTTGAGCAACTCTTTCATGAACAAGGCCTCGAACTGGCGCGCCGACTCTTTGATAGCCGCCTTGCCATCCTTTGCGGCCAGGGTGTTCAAGGCATTCAAAGAGGTGGCGTCTGCGGCCAGCCCCCGCTGACCGCCCAAACCGATGGTGGGCAGGTTGGCCATGTCAGATGATCTCCAGCTCGGCGTTCAAGGCGCCCGCGGCTTTGATGGCTTGCAAAATGGCCACCAAGTCCAAAGGGGTGGCGCCCAAGGTGTTGAGGGCTTTGACCACATCGGTCAGTTGTGGCGCCGCGTTGAACTGCAACAAAGAACCGGGCTCTTGGTTGACCTTGATGTCGGTTTTTTCAGCCACCACCGTTTGGGCACCAGGGGGTGCAAACGGTCCAGGCTGGCTGATGACGGGCGTGGAGCTGATCGTCACAGACAGGTTGCCGTGGGCGATGGCACAAGCGCCCAAAGTGACGGCCTTGTTCATCACGATAGACCCAGTGCGGGAGTTCACAACCACCCTGGCGATCGGATCGGGCATGTTCAGCGGCAACTCTTCCAAGTCGGCCATAAAGGCCACACGGGCGTCCGAACTGTCTGGGGCCCGGACTCGGACCATGCGCCCGTCCATGGCTTGTGCGGTACCGTCACCCTTGGCTTGGTTGATCGCCTGGGCCACCCGCCGGGCGGTTTGAAAGTCGTTGCTGTTGAGGGTCAGGTCCACCGATGGGCCGAGCATAAAAGGGGTGGCCACTGCGCGTTCGACTTGTGCACCAGAAGGTATACGCCCGGCACTGAGGTGGTTGATTTGCACCTTGCTGCCACCGGCTGCGGCACCAGCTCCACCCACCAACAGGTTGCCTTGAGCCAGTGCGTAGATCTGGCCGTCCACACCCCGCAAGGGTGTGGTGATCAGGGTGCCTCCACGCAAGGACTTGGCATTGCCCACGGACGACACCGTGACATCAACCTGCTGCCCAGGCCGGGCAAACGCTGGCAGTTGCGCCGTGACCAACACAGCGGCCACGTTTTTGGGCTGGACCGTGGTACCCGCGGGGAGGCTGATCCCCATTTGTTGCAGGTAGTTGCTCAAACTCTGGCTGGTGTAGGGCATCTGGGAGGATTGATCACCCGTGCCATCCAGACCCACCACCAAACCATACCCTGTCAATTGGTTGCTGCGCACGCCCTGCACGCTCGCGACGTCTTTGATGCGTGAGGGCTGCGCAAACGCCCCACCTGCGGCAACCAGCAGCAAGCCTGACAGCAGCACCAAACGGCGCCAAATGGAGGTGGGGGGGTATCGGTTCATGTTCGGGTCCTCAAAGGCCTTGCGCTCTGCGCCCAAGGCCAAAAACACCTGTAGAACCGATTGTCGAAAAACTTAAAAGGGCAGAAGCGTTAAAAAGAACCGGGAAAGCCAGCCAAATGTTTGGGCATCGTTCTGGGCCCCGCGTCCACGCGAGAGCACCCGCACGTTGGCAATTTGTGTCGAGGCCACGGTGTTGCCGGGTTGTATGGTGCGCGGGTCTACCGTGCCGGAAAACTGCAACACGTCCACGTTTTGGTTGACACCAATTTGTTTCTCCCCAATCACCACCAGGTGGCCATTGGGCAAAATTTCTGTGACAACGGCGGTGATATTGCCCGCAAACGTGTTGGCGCTGGTGGTGGCGCCGTCACCGGTGAAGGTGTTGTTGGACGTGGCCCCTGCCCCCAAACGACCCGTCAGGGTGGTGGGCAAAAACGGCAAGGCCGTCACCCCTGTGCTGAGTTCGGACTCTCGGTTGACTGTGGAAGACGACTGTTGTGAAGCGGTCAGGCGCTCGGATATTTGCACCGTCAAGGTATCACCCACCAGCCGGGCGCGGTGGTCTTCAAAACCCGGGCGGTAGCTGGAAGCTGCAAACAAACTGCCGTTGATGGCAGGGGGCGGCGGCGCCTGCGTGGCCAACGCGGGATCGGGTTTGGGAGGCGGTTTGGCCAAATCCACATCGGGAATTTGAGACAAATTGGCACAACCGGCCAACACCAGACCCAGAGCCAACACACCCGAACGACCACCAACCAAGCGCCACATCACATACCCCTCTTACAACTGTGTCAAGCGCTGCAACATCTGGTCGGATGTTTGTATCGCTTTGGAGTTCATTTCGTAGGCCCGCTGGGTTTGGATCATGGTGACCAACTCTTGGACCACGTTCACGTTAGAGGTTTCCAGGAAACTTTGGACCACCTGCCCAAACCCTTCTGAACCGGGCGCACCGGTGGTGGGCGCACCCGAGGCCAGGGTTTCAGAGAACAGGTTTTGCCCCCGGGGCTCCAAACCCGGCGGGTTCACAAAAATCGCCAGCTGAACGTTGCCGATGGGCTGTGGTGTGGGGTTGTTGCCCACCACCGCGCTGACTTGTCCGTCAGCGGCGATGGTGACGGTGCGCGCGTCTTGCGGCACGGTGATGCCCCCCAAGACGCGGTACCCGCTGGAATTGACGACTTGCCCTTGGGCATTGACCTGAAAAGTACCGTCGCGGGTGTAGGCGGTGTTGCCATCGGGCAATTCGATCTGGAAGAAGCCATTGCCGTTGATGGCCACGTCGAAAGTGTTACCCGTTTGTTGCAAGCTGCCCTGGGTGTAGGCCCTCGCGGTGGCCACGGTGCGCACACCCAAACCCAGCTGCAAACCGGTGGGCAGCTCGGACTGCTCGGTGGTGTTGGCCCCCACCTGGCGCAGGTTCTGGTAAATCAGTTCTTCAAAAATGGCGGTGCCCCGTTTAAAACCCGAGGTGGACACGTTGGCCAGGTTGTGAGAGATGACGTCCAGCTGGGTCTGCTGGGCCTGCATGCCCGTTTTGGAGATGTGCAATGAGTTGATCATGGGAGCTCCTTCAAGCCATTCAAGCGTTCAAGCTCAGCAGCTGGCTGGCGGTTTGGTCGTTTTTTTCAGCGGTTTGCAACAGGCGCATTTGCACCTCGAACTGGCGGGCCACGGTGATCATGCCCACCATGGCCTCAACGGGATTGACGTTGGAGCCTTCCAGCATGCCGTCTTTGAGTTGGGCCGCAGGGTCTTGCGGCAAGGGCTCACCGTCAGCGCCCCTAAACAACCCATCGTCACTGCGCTTGAGTTTTTGGTCAGCATTGGGGGTGACCAGCTTCAAACGCCCCACCTGTTCAGACGGCTGGTTGGCCACTTTGGCGCTGACAGTTCCATCCACTGCGATGGCGACCTGGGCGTTTTGCGGGATGTTGATAGGGGCGCCCCCAGCGTCCAACATGGGCAAACCACCATGTCCCACCAACACACCTTGGGACGACACCTGCAAAGCGCCTGCTCGGGTGTAAGCCTCGATCCCATCCAGCCCCTGTATCGCGAAGTAGGCCTGGCCCACGGCCGCGATGTCCAGGTTGCGCCCGGTGCTGTTCATGCTGCCCGGAGTATCCAGATGTCCAGCGGTAGCCTCCAACGCAAACACACGGGTGGTCGCCCCTTCACCCCGCAAAGGCACCGCCCGGAAAGTGGCCATTTCGGCGCGAAAACCAGACGTGTTGACGTTGGCCAGGTTGTGCGAATGCACCTGCTGGCGGTGCATGGCCGCGTTGGCGCCGGTCATGGCGGTGTAGATGATGCGGTCCATGGTGTCCCCTGATCAAGGCTTGTGGGTGCTCAGCGCCACATCACCGCAGGTTGACCAGGGTTGAAAGCACCTGGTCCTGGGTTTTGATGGTTTGGGCGTTCGCCTGGTAGGCCCGCTGCGCCACGATCATGTTCACCAGCTCCTGGGTCAGGTCCACGTTGGACTCTTCCAGCGCACTTTGGCGGATCAAGCCCAAACGCCCCTCTTGTGGAGCGCCCAACACCACCGGCCCAGAGGTGTAGGTCTCGGCCCAGTACCCACCGTTGAGGGGCTGCAAACCTTGCAAATTGCGGAAGTTGCCCAGGGCCACCTGCCCTTCGGCCTTGGAAACACCATTGGAGTAGCGGGCCAACACCACACCACTCTCACCGATATCGATGGAGGTCAATTCGCCCGACTGGTAACCGTCTTGTTTGAGGTCATACACCCCAAACTTGCTGCCAAATTGCGTGAGGGTGTAACCGTCGGCAGCATCCCCAACACTGAGGTTGAACACCAAGGGGTTGTCGCTGGGGATGCCCGTTGTGGCATTTTGGGCGATAGAAACGGCCGCCAATGTGGGCGCAGGGCTGATCTGGCCGGCGGCGTCAAAAGAGACCCGGCCCAAAATTTGACCTGTGGCGCCACTGTCCACGCTGCTCACCACGTCCCAAGCGTTGGTGTCGCGTTTGACAAAATACAGCTGCACCGGAATGGCGTTGCCCTGCGAGTCGTAGGCGTTGGTGGCGGTACCGTACTCTTTCTGGGCGGCGCTCAAAGGGAAGGTCAAGGCAGTGGCAGGGGGCAACGCACTCTGCACATCGGCGCGGGCATCGAGGTTGGCCGTTAAAAACACACCCGCCTGGGTGGGGTCGGGGTTGCCACCCGTGCGCCTTGGGTCGATGGCCATGCCGGTGGGCAAAATCATGTCCGACGTTGCCACAGTGGTTCGGTTACCCTCCTCGTCGGTGGCGTAACCCTGCAACCGGGCACCGTTGTTGGTGATGATGTAACCTTCTTTGTCGAGTTTGAACTCGCCGTTGCGGGTGTAGGCTATGGTGTCGTCGGTCTGTTTCACTTGGAAAAAACCACTGCCGTTGACAGCCAGGTCCAACTGGTTGCCCGTGATTTTCAGGTTGCCCTGCGTGAAGATCTGGGCCACGTTGGCCACCTGCACACCAATACCGCTGTTGAAGCCACCTGCGGCGCCCAGGGCTGTGGCGTACATCTCGGCAAACTCCGTGCGCCCCATTTTCATGCCGGTGGTGTTGGCGTTGGCGATGTTGTGCCCGATCACCTCGAGGTTTTTGCTGGAAGCGTTGAGGCCCGACAAGCCGGTTTGGAAACTCATGGTGTGCTCCTGAGAGGCGTTTTATTGAAAAGCCAAAATTTGGTCATAGCCGATGGTCTGGCCTTGCGTGGTGCGCAAACGCATGGCCCCATCCACCATGCCCACGGATTCGATGCGGGGACGGGCCAAGGTGGTGGCCGTGACCGATTGCCCCGCGTTGGTGGCAAACACCTGAAAGCCAGCCGCCGCGCTGGGGTTGATGCCCAGAATGGCCAGATCCACCTCGAAGTTGTTCATGCCTGCGGTTTGTGGCCCCAAATTGGCGGAGCCGATCACATCACCCGCCGCGCCCAGCACATCAACCCGCACCGCATCTGCAGCCGATGGCAAGGTGAACGCGCCCTGGGCTTTGGACCCATTCACTTGAAGGACGTTGCCATCCACCACCACTTGGCGACCCACCAGCGACACCCCTTGCATGTTTTGCAAGGCTGAAAACTGTGTGGCCATCCCCTCCAGGGTTTGGTTGAGTTGCTGGATACCCGTGACCGTGTTGATCTGCGCCATTTGCGAGGTCATCTGGGCGTTGTCCATCGGGTTCAGCGGGTCTTGGTTGTCCAGCTGGGCCACAAACAGCTTCAAAAACCGGTCCTGTGCGGCTTGGGGGTCGGTGGACGTGGCTTGGCTCCCACCTTTGGCGTTGTATGCCTCGATATCGGTGGTACTCAGCGCGGTCATGAACATGAGAGGCTCCTTTATTGACCCATTTGCAGGGTTTTGAGCAACAACGATTTGGCGGTGTTCATCACCTCCACGTTGTTTTGGTAAGACCGTGAGGCCGAGATCATGTTGACCATCTCTTCCACCGGGTTGACATTGGAGTGGGTCACGTACCCCTCCGCATCGGCACTGGGGTGTTGGGGTTGGTAAACACGCCGGTTGGGTACATCACTTTCGCTGACCTGGGTGACCTTCACCCCTGCCGCACTGCGGCCATCGCCCATGGGCTGCGACTGGAACAGGACCTGCCGCGCCCGGTAGGCCTTGCCGTCGGGGCCTGCGACCGCATCGGCGTTCGCCAAGTTGCTGGCGACCACATTAAGCCTTTGGGCTTGTGCACTGACGGCACTGCCGGATACCCCGAAGATCGTGAACATGGACATGGTGAACTCCTGAAGCCGCCTCACTGGCCCTGTATCGCGCTGAGCATGGTTTTGACATGGCCATTGATGAAGCGCAGGGTGGATTCGTACCGGATGGCGTTGTCGGTGAAGTTCGCCCGCTGCTGGTCCATGTCCACACTGTTGCCATCCAAGCTGGGCTGGGTCTGGACCGAGTACGCCACTTTGGCGTGGTCGGTAACAGACCCTGTAGACCCCAGAGTGCCCATGTGGCGGCCACTGGTGGCCTGCAAACCGCCATTGGTTTGCCCAGAGGAAGCACTTTGGAGTGCCTGTGCAAAATCAAAGTCCCGGGCCACATAACCCGGCGTGTCGGCGTTGGCCAGGTTGCTGGCGATCACCTGTTGGCGCTCCGCGCGCAGCTGCAAGGCGTTTGAAAAAAACGCCATTCGTTGGGTCAGCTGGTCAAACATGGAACACCCCGCAGGTTTTG
>JBEBBB010000037.1:0-3274 GCA_041158605.1 Pseudomonadota bacterium | reverse complement strand
CCGGCGGGGTCAAGCACGTGCAGCGCAAAGTGGGGTGTTTTGACCACTGGGTGCTTGGCCAGCACAGCCTCAAATTGGGCGCGGTGGAGCAGCCGTTCCAAGTGGTGGGTCCGCGTGTCGGGTGGGTCTGCGGCGGGCGCAGGGGCCGTGCCTGACAAGCTGGCCAGTAACCGTTAGACAGCCAGGCGCTTGCGGCCTTTGGCGCGGCGGGCGTTGATCACGGCACGGCCACCACGGGTTTTCATGCGGACCAGGAAGCCGTGGGTGCGGGCGCGGCGGATCTTGGAGGGTTGGAAAGTGCGTTTCATGGCTTTGCTCTAACAGTATGGAGGCAGATTTTGGGAGAACCCTCGATTATTGCAAAAATCCAGCGATCAGCCAAGCCCTGTTGTGTTTGGGGTTTGTCAAGGGCGGGTTTTCAGTAGGCCGAAGGGGCGGTTCCGGCGTGTGGATAACTCGCCCCAGGCACTACAATCAGCCCTCGCTCCAAAGGCAGCTGTCCACAACCGTTTTCCCTTGCCCACCCCCTCCATGGCCTCTTCCGATACCCTGTCCGACACCCCCGATTTGTGGGGCGCCTGCGTGGACCGGTTGGCCCAAGAGATTCCCGAGCAGCAGTTCAGCACCTGGATACGCCCCCTCACCGCCAAGGTGTCGGCAGCGGGCGACAAGGTGGTGTTGGCGGTGGCCAACCGTTTCAAAATGGATTGGATCCGGGCCCAGTACGCCGCCCGTATCGCGGCTGCTTTGGAAGAGATTGCCGGCCATGTGGTGGGTTTGGAGTTGGTGCTTGCTCCGCGTGAAAGCCCCGCCAGGACTGGGTTTGCGCCGCGTACCGCACCCGATTCGGTGTTCGCTGAGTTGCCCGAAGTGCCAGCAGCCCCCGAGCCCAAGGTCAACGACCACAAGCACCGCCTGAACACCGCCTTGACCTTCAGCAACCTGGTGGAGGGGTCGGCCAACCGCATGGCCCGGGCCGCCGCCATGCACGTGGCGGGCAGCCCGGGCCAGCTGTACAACCCGTTTTTTATCTACGGGGGTGTGGGCCTGGGCAAAACCCACCTGGTCCATGCCATTGGTAACCACCTCCTGGCCGACAGACCCCAGGCCAAAGTTCTCTACATCCATGCCGAGCAGTTTGTGTCGGATGTGGTCAAGGCCTACCAGCGCAAAACCTTTGACGAGTTCAAAGAGCGTTACCACTCGCTGGACCTGCTGCTGATCGACGACGTGCAGTTTTTCGCCAACAAAGAGCGCACGCAGGAGGAGTTTTTTAACGCCTTCGAGGCGCTGCTGGCCAAAAAAAGCCACATCGTGCTCACCAGCGACACCTACCCCAAAGGCCTGGCCGACATCCACGAACGCCTGGTGTCGCGCTTCGATTCGGGCCTCACGGTGGCCATCGAGCCCCCCGAGTTGGAGATGCGGGTGGCCATCCTGATCAGCAAGGCCGAGGCCGAAGGCACGGCCATGCCCGAAGACGTGGCCTTTTTTGTGGCCAAAAACGTGCGCTCCAACGTGCGGGAGCTGGAAGGCGCGCTGCGCAAAATCCTGGCGTATTCGCGTTTTAACCAGAAAGAAATCTCTATTCAGTTGGCCCGCGACGCCCTGAACGACCTGCTGTCCATCCAGAACCGGCAGATCAGTGTGGAAAACATCCAAAAAACGGTGGCCGATTTTTACAAAATCAAGGTCGCCGACATGTATTCCAAAAAGCGCCCGGCCAACATCGCCCGCCCGCGCCAGATCGCCATGTTCTTGGCCAAGGAACTGACCCAAAAAAGCCTGCCCGAGATCGGTGAGTTGTTCGGTGGCCGCGACCACACCACCGTCTTGCACGCGGTGCGCAAAATCGCCGCTGAGCGCCAAACCGTCAGCGAACTGAACCAGCAACTGCACGTGCTGGAACAAACGCTCAAGGGCTGATCGCAAAACCGCCTTGTAAAACAGTCAAAATAGACCCCGTTTGTGCTTCCCAACCCGTCTACGAAAGCCCAGCCATGATCGTTTTCCAGTCGTCCCAGGACCAGGTGTTGTCGGCCCTCCAATCGGTGGCGGGTATCGTGGAGCGCCGCCACACCCTGCCCATCCTGGCCAACGTGCTGATCCGCAAGACCGACGGGGTGTTGCAGCTCACCTCCAGCGACTTGGAAATCCAGATCCGCACCCAGGCCGAGCTGGGGGGCGACAGCGGCAGCTTTGCCACCACGGTGGGCGCCCGCAAACTGATCGACATCCTGCGCACCCTGCCGGGTGACCAGAAGGTGAGCCTGGAGTCCAGCCAGAACAAACTCATCCTCAAGGGCGGCAAGAGCAAGTTCACCCTGCAAAGCCTGCCCGCCGAAGACTTCCCGCTGGTGCAAGAGTCGCCCAGCTTCGGTCCGGTGTTCAGTGTGCCCCAAAAAACCCTGAAAGGGTTGATGGGCCAGGTGGCGTTTGCCATGGCCCTGCACGACATCCGCTACTACCTCAACGGCATCTTGTTTGTGGCCGAGGGCAAAAAACTCAGCCTGGTGGCCACCGACGGTCACCGCCTGGCCTTTGCCAGCGCCGAGCTGGAGGTCGAGGTGCCCAAACAAGAGGTGATCCTGCCCCGCAAAACCGTGACCGAGTTGCAGCGCCTGCTCTCCGACAAAGAGGGCGCCATCGACATGCAGTTCGCGGCCAACCAGGCCAAGTTCACCTTTGATGGCATGGAGTTCGTTACCAAGCTGGTCGAGGGCAAGTTCCCCGACTACAACCGCGTCATCCCTCGCAACCACCACAACATCGTGGTGCTGGGCCGCACCACCTTGCTGGCCGCGCTGCAACGTGCCGCCATCATGACCAGCGAGAAGTTCAAGGGCGTGCGTCTGAACCTGGAGCCCGGCCTGCTGCGCGTGGCCGCCAACAACGCCGACCAAGAAGAGGCGGTGGACGAGCTCGACATCGAGTACAGCGGCGACGCCATCGAAATCGGCTTCAACGTCACCTACCTGATCGAGGCCCTGAACAACATGGGCCAGGACATGGTCCGCATCGAACTGTCCGATGGCAACAGCTCCGCGCTGGTCACCATCCCCGACAACGAACACTTCAAATACGTCGTGATGCCGATGCGCATCTGAGCCCCCCACGGAACCCCACAAGATGACCGACGAACAAAAGCCCGCGGGCGAGACCTACACCACCGTCCAGCCCGTGATCGACGCCAACCAAGCCGGCGCGTCCGAGGGCTACGGCGAGGGTGCCATCCAAATCCTGGAGGGCTTGGAGGCCGTGCGCAAGCGCCCGG
>JBEBBB010000036.1:0-3217 GCA_041158605.1 Pseudomonadota bacterium | reverse complement strand
CAAGACCTGGCTCGACACGGGCATGCCCGACATGGTGCTGGCGGTCAACCTGTCAGCGTTGCAATTGCGCCAACAGGGTTTGCCCGAGCAGGTGGCAGCGGTCTTGGCGGACACCGGCCTGCCCGCCCATTGCCTGGAGCTGGAACTGACCGAAAGCGCGGCCATGGACAACCCAGAAAGCGCCATCCTGACCATGAATGCGCTGCGGCAGAACGGTGTGCAGATGTCGGTGGACGACTTTGGCACCGGGTACTCGTCATTGAACTACCTGAAGCGTTTCCAGGTGTACAAGCTCAAGATCGACCAGGGTTTTGTGCGCGACGTGATCACAGACCCCGACGACGCCAGCATTGTGCGCGCCATCATCCAGATGGCGCACAGCCTCGGGCTGAAGACCATCGCCGAGGGGGTCGAAACCCAGGCCCAGCTGGACTTTTTGCGGGCCGAGGGTTGCGACGAGGTCCAGGGTTACCTGGTGGCGCGGCCCCTGGGGCCGGAGGCGTTGGCCGACTGGGTTCGGGGGCGGCCACCTTCCCTGCCAGCAGGCTGACCACCACCAAAGCCGGCGGCCTTGCCGTTGTTGGCCCAACCACGCTGTCCACCTGCTGCGCCACCGCCGTTGCCACGGCCAAAGCCATTGCCACCACCGGCACCATGCCGGCGAGGGCCACCACGGCCAGGGCGGCGGGGTGCCTCTTCGTACAAGGGGCGTTTGGGTTCCAGACCCGGGATCTCTTGGGTCTTGATGGGCTGTTGGCTGTAGGCCTCGATCTCGCCGATCTTGCGGCGGTCGCGGAACTCGGCCATGGTCACGGCCAAGCCCTGGCGACCGGCGCGGCCGGTGCGGCCGATGCGGTGCACATAGTCTTCAGCCTTCATGGGGAGGCCGTAGTTGAACACGTGGGTGATGGTGGGCACGTCAATGCCGCGGGCGGCCACGTCGGTGGCCACCAAGATTTGCACCCGGCCATCGCGCAAGGCCATCAGGCGGCGGTTGCGCAGGCCTTGGCTCAAGGCACCGTGCAACGCCACGGCCGAGAAACCCACCTGTTGCAGCTCTTCGGCCAAGGCATCGCACTCGATCTGGGTGCTGGAAAACACAATGGCTTGGTCGATGGACGGGTCGCGCAACCAGTGGTCCAACAGTTGGCGCTTGTGCTGGGGGGTGTCACACCAGTACAGGCGTTGCTCGATGTTGTCGTGGCGGTCTTGCGGGGTGTCAATCTGCACCTTCTGGGGCTGGCGCATCACGCGGGTGGCCAAGGACTGGATGCGGGGCGCAAACGTAGCGCTGAACATCATGGTCTGCTGGCGGTTGATGGTCAGCTGGTTGATCTCGGCCAGGTCGTCGGAGAAGCCCAGGTCGAGCATGCGATCGGCTTCGTCAACCACCAGGAACTGCACCTGGTCCAGCTGGATCTGGCCCGAGCGCTGCAGGTCGAGCAGGCGACCAGGGGTGGCCACCACCAGGTCGGCGTTTTGCAACTTGGCGATCTGCACCTGGTAAGGGATGCCCCCCACCACGTTGGCGATGCGCAAGCCACGGCAGTGGCGCACCAAACCAATGGCGTCTTGGGCCACCTGCTGGGCCAGCTCCCGGGTGGGGCACAACACCAAGGCACCGGGCACGGTGGGCTTGAAATGGCGGGCCAACAGCGGGTTTTTGCGCTTGGGTTTTTTGGGTTCGGGTTTGCCTTCGGCCAGGGCTTGTTGCACCTGGCGGTCCCAATCGGCGCGCTCACGGGCCTCGTTGTCGGCCTGTTGCTTCAGCAGCGTGTGCAGCACGGGCAGCAAAAACGCAGCAGTTTTGCCACTGCCGGTTTGGCTGGACACCATCAGGTCGGTGTAGCTGGCCTTGGCGCCCGCCTGGGGGCTTTGCATGGCCTTGGGGATGGCGGCCTGCTGCACCAACGTGGGCTGGGTGTAGCCCAGGTCGGTCACGGCGCGGACCAGCTCGGCCGCCAGGCCCAGCGCGGCAAAGGGGTTGTCGGCAGCGATGGCTGCAGGTTCAGCCTGTTCGGCCTGGGACACCGGGGCGGATTGGGTAGCGGGGGTGGCCTAGGCGGCAGCCGCCAGGATGGCCAGTGCGGCTTCAGCGCCGGTCTGGGGGGTGGGGGTCATTGCGTCGGTCATGTCTGTTCCCTCGCGCACAGCGGCGCGATCGAGCGAAAAAAGACACGCGTGGCAGGGTAAAAGCGCCAGCGGTGCCAATTCGTTCATGGTTTCAAAACACATCAACCATCAAACGAATCAACACGCCAAGTGTGCACAGGGGCACGGCAGGAATGCGAGGCGCCGCAGGTCGCTACTCAACGCAAAGAGAGCGGGTGCTTGCGGGCCGGAGTGTGAGGCAGATGCACATTAGCTGTTTATGGCAGCAACTCGCATTATGGCACAGATCCGGGTTTTCCCCTAATTTTTTAAAGGCCGTGCCACCACAACGACCAACGCACGTAGGGTGTGGTGCCCGTATGGGGCTGGACCACACCTTGCAGGTCGGCCCCAACAGGGCCTGGGGCCGCTGCCACCACCCTCCCCTGGTGGTCGATGTGGGCGGTGGTGCCACCGGTTTCGGCCCGCAACACCGGGCGCCCGGTTTCCGCAGCGCGGGCCCTGGCGGCCTGCAGGCGCAAGGCCCGGGCCCACGGGCTGTCAAACCACCCCAGGTTGCCGGGGTTGAGCCAGACCGTTGCCGCTGGCAGTTGGTCCAGGGCCCAGCCGATGCGCATGTCTTCCTGGCACACCCAGAACCCCACCGGCAACACGCCCCGGCGGCCGCGCAACCACAGGGCAGTTGCATCAACACCCGGTTGCAGACCGTTGTCCGGGATGCGCAGGCCGCGGGCGTACCACCCCAAGCCATCGGGCGTGTGTTCGCCTACCGGGGTCAAGGCCCGCTTGTTGTACCGGCCCACCACACCCGGGGGGCCCCACACCAACACGCTGTTGTACAAGCCGCCCGGGCCTTCGGCCAAGGTGCCCACCAACAAGTGGCCCCCGGTGCGCTGGCTGTGCGCCCACAAACGCGTGGTCGTGTCTGGGCCCCATTGGGCGTAAGAAGTGGGCATGGCGGTTTCCGGGGTGAGCACCAGGTCGGCAGAGACCGCTTCCAGCCGCGCCAACCACTCCTGCTGCCGTGGCGCGGCGGGCGCCCCCAACAAATGGAACCGCCAGGGCCGTTCGGTGGGCACCGGCACGGTCCAGGTAGCGTGCAAGG
>JBEBBB010000035.1:0-3891 GCA_041158605.1 Pseudomonadota bacterium | reverse complement strand
GGGCTGCAGGAGACCTTGCAACCGTTCAGACACGCCTAGCGCACATGAAAACCTATTCCCGGATCACCGGCACGGGCAGTTGTTTGCCCCCCCGTCGCCTGACCAACGCCGACATGGTGGCCTTGTTGGCCCAGCGCGGCATCGAGACCAGCGACGACTGGATCGTGGACCGCACGGGTATCCGGGCGCGCCACTACGTGGACGATGGTGTCAATGCCAGCGATTTGGCCTTGACCGCCTGTTTGCGCGCCTTGGAGGCCGCCGGGCGTCAGGTGGCCGAGGTGGACCTCATCATCGTGGCGACCTCCACCCCCGACATGGTGTTCCCGTCGACCGCTGCCATCCTCCAGCACAAACTCACCCAGGCGGCGTTGGCCCAGGGCCAAGCCCAAGGTGCGGCCGGTGGCCCCGCGTTTGACGTGCAGGCCGTTTGCAGCGGTTTTGTCTACGCCCTGACCGTGGCCGACGCCTTGATCCGTGGCGGTACCGCCCGCCGGGCGTTGGTGGTGGGGGCCGAGGTGTTTTCGCGCATCCTGGATTTCAACGACCGCACGACCTGCGTGTTGTTTGGTGATGGTGCCGGTGCCGTGGTGCTGGAGGCCTGCGAGCACAGCGGCGAGGGCCCTGGCATTTTGGCCACCGACATCCACGCCGACGGCCAACACACCGGCATTTTGTGTGTGCCAGGCACGGTGCAGGGTGGCCAGGTGTTGGGCGACCCCTTGCTCAAAATGGACGGGCAAGCCGTGTTCAAGCTGGCGGTGGGTGTGCTGGAAGACGCCGCCCGGGCCACCTTGGCCAAGGCAGGTCAAACCGCCGCTGACATCGACTGGCTGGTGCCCCACCAAGCCAACATCCGCATCATGCAAAGCACGGCCCGCAAACTCAAGTTGCCCATGGACAAGGTGGTGGTCACTGTGGACCAGCACGGCAACACCTCGGCCGCGTCCATCCCCTTGGCGCTGGACCACGCGGTGCGCGCGGGCCAGATCCGCCCCGGCCAGACCGCCATGCTGGAAGGCGTGGGCGGTGGTTTCACCTGGGGTGCGGTTTACCTTCGCATGTGAACCCTGTTGGCGCAGGGACTTGATTCAACCAACCGTTTGTTGCACATGAAGCCGTTTGCTTTTGTTTTCCCGGGGCAAGGGTCCCAGTCTGTGGGTATGTTGGACGCCTGGGGTGACCACCCTGTGGTGCGCCAGACCTTGCAAGAGGCGTCTGATGCCTTGGTCGAGGACGTGGGCCAGTTGATCCAACAAGGCCCCAAAGAGGCGCTGGCGCTCACCACCAACACCCAGCCGGTGATGCTGGTGGCGGGTGTGGCGGCCTGGCGCGTCTGGCGCGACGCTGGTGGTGCCTTGCCCGCTGCGGTGGCCGGCCATTCATTGGGCGAGTACACCGCTTTGGTGGCCGCAGGGGTTTTGACGCTGGCGCAGGCCGCGCCTTTGGTGCGTTTTCGCGCCCAGGCCATGCAAGAGGCCGTACCTGTTGGGGTGGGGGCCATGGCCGCCATCTTGGGCATGGGGGCCGACGCCGTGCGCGCTGGTTGTGCCGAGGCGCAGGCCACTTTTGCAGCAGGCAGCGGCGAGGTGGTTGAAGCCGTGAACTTCAACGACCCTGCTCAAACCGTGATCGCCGGCAGCAAGGCCGCCGTGGACAAGGCCTGCGAGGTGTTGAAAGCCAACGGTGCCAAACGCGCTTTGCCCTTGCCGGTGTCGGCGCCTTTCCACTCCAGCCTGATGAAGCCCGCAGCCGAGCGTCTGAAAGCCCAGTTGGCCGCCACGGCGTTTGCCGCACCGCAGCTGCCGGTGGTGAACAACATCGACGTGGCCGTGGTGTCCGGTGCCGACGCCATGCGCGACGCCCTGTACCGCCAGGCTTTTGGCCCGGTTCGGTGGGTGGAAACCGTTCAGGCCATCAAGGCCCGGGGCATCCCGACCGTGGTGGAGTGCGGCCCAGGCAAGGTGCTGGCTGGCATGGTCAAGCGCATCGACGCCGAGCTGGCCAGCGCGGCCCTTTACGACCCGGCCACCCTGGCCGATGTGCAAGCCCTGCTGGCCTGAGCCGGGTATCGCAAGGAGTGTGGAATGTCTGAACTGAAATTTGCGGGCCAGGTGGCCCTGGTGACCGGTGCCTCGCGGGGCATAGGCGCGGCCATCGCCCAGGAGCTGGTGGCCAGGGGGTTGGTGGTGGTGGGTACTGCCACCAGCGACGATGGTGCCGCCAAGATCGGTGCCGCCTTGCAGGCCGTGCCCGGAGCCGCTGCAGGCTGCCGGGGTGCCAAGCTGGACGTGAACGATGCCGCCGCCGCCGAGGCCTTGATCGATGAGATCACCAAAGCCCACGGGGGTTTGCAGGTGTTGGTCAACAACGCCGGTATCACCCGCGACATGTTGGCCATGCGCCTCAAAGACGACGACTGGGACGCGGTGCTCGACACCAACCTCAAGGCCGTGTTCCGCATGAGCCGTGCCGTGATCCGCCCGATGATGAAACAGCGCTACGGCCGCATCATCAGCATCACCAGTGTGGTGGGTGCCTCTGGCAACCCTGGGCAGGCCAATTACGCGGCGGCCAAGGCGGGTGTGGCGGGCATGACCCGTGCGCTGGCCCGTGAACTGGGCAGCCGCCACATCACCGTGAACTGCGTGGCCCCGGGCTTTATCGAGACCGACATGACCGCCAGTCTGCCTGAAGAACAACAAAAGGCCCTGCTGGGCCAAATCCCTCTGGGCCACCTCGGCAAACCCGCCGACATCGCCCACGCGGTGGCCTACCTGGCCAGCCCGCAAGCCGCTTACGTGACGGGGCAGGAACTGCACGTCAACGGCGGCATGTTCATGGCCTAAGAACCACCCCATCCCGGCCCGGCTAAAATGGCGGGTCTGTATTTCAACCACCCTTAGAGGGACTTATGAGCGATATCGAAGCACGTGTGAAGAAAATCATTGCCGAGCAACTCGGTGTGGAAGAGGGTCAGGTGACCAACGAGAAAGCCTTTGTGGCCGATCTGGGCGCCGATTCCCTCGACACCGTCGAGCTGGTGATGGCTCTGGAAGACGAGTTCGGCATCGAGATCCCCGACGAAGACGCCGAGAAGATCACCACGGTGCAAAACGCCATCGACTACGCCGTGGCGCACCAGAAGGCCTGATACACCCATGAGCCGCCGCCGTGTCGTTGTGACCGGTCTGGGTTGCATTTCACCCGTGGGCAACACGGTGGATGCGGCTTGGACCCAGTTGTTGGCCGGTCAGTCCGGCATCGGTCTCATCACCAAGTTTGACGCCACCAACTTTGCCTGCAAAATCGCTGGCGAGGTGAAGGGTTTCGACCTGGAGTCCTACATCGGTGCCAAAGAGGCCCGAACCATGGACACCTTCATCCACTACGGCATCGCTGCGGCTGTTCAAGCTGTGGCCGATGCGGGTTTGCCCACGGGCGAGGCCCTGGGTGAAGAAGAGGCCTGCCGCATCGGTTGCATCATAGGCTCCGGCATCGGCGGTTTGCCCATGATCGAGGACACCCACACCGAACTGACGAACCGCGGCCCACGCCGCATTTCCCCGTTTTTTGTGCCGGCCTCGATCATCAACATGATTTCCGGGCACGTGTCCATGCGGTTTGGGTTCAAAGGCCCCAACTTGGCGGTGGTCACGGCTTGTACCACCGGCCTGCATGCCATCGGCGAAGCAGCCCGCAAGATCGAATACGGTGACGCTGACGTCATCGTGGCTGGCGGTTCTGAGGCCACTGTGTCCCCTCTGGGTGTGGGTGGTTTTGCAGCCATGCGCGCCTTGTCCACCCGCAATGACGACCCGGCCACAGCCTCCCGCCCTTGGGACAAGGACCGCGACGGTTTTGTGCTGGGTGAAGGCGCGGGTGTGATGG
>JBEBBB010000034.1:0-4777 GCA_041158605.1 Pseudomonadota bacterium | reverse complement strand
TGTTGTTGTCCGGTTGCACCACCGTGGCCGACCACCAGTACCACAACTACCCCGGGATGCCGTTTGATGCCAGCGCCGTGGTATTTGACGAGGCCGACCGCCTGGGCATGCGCTTGGTGCTGGCACGGGGTGGGCAAACCATCGCCAGGGCCATCGATACCAACCCCTCCCCGCAAAACGCACCCGAAACCCTGGACGCCTTCCTGGCCGCCGTGGAGCGCGATGCCCAGCGTTTTCACGACCCGTCGCCCATGGCCATGCGGCGGGTGGCCTGTGCCCCCTCCACCCCCACCTGGTCGGTGCCGGTAGAGCACCTGAAGGTGATGGCCCGGCACGCCCGGGGGCTGGGGCTGCAGCTGCACTCGCACCTGAGCGAAACCCACGACTACGTGGATTACTGCCAAGCGGTGCACGGCTGCACCCCCATGCAATTCGCCGAACGGCACGAATGGGTGGGGCCCGATGTGTGGTTCGCGCACATGGTGCACCTGCCACCCGCCGACATCGACCTGGTGGTGGCCACCGGCACGGGTGTGGCGCACTGCCCCCAAAGCAACGGGCGCCTGGGGTCGGGGGTGGCACCGGTCAGCGAGCTCCTGCGCCGGGGCGCACGCGTGTCGCTGGCCGTGGACGGTGCGGCATCGAACGAGGCGGCCGACAGCCTGTCCGAGGCGCATGCCGCCTGGCTGCTACAACGGGCGGTCCATGGCCCCGCTGCGATGCCAGTGGCCGACGTGGTGGCCATGGGCACCTCGGGCGGTGCACAGGTGTTGGGTTTGGGCGGGGTGGGCACCCTGGTGCCTGGCATGGCCGCCGACCTGGTGGTTTACGAGTTGGACGGGCCAGCCCACATGGGTTTGCACGACCTGGGCGTGGCCCCTGTGGCCAGTGGGCGGGCCCGTACCCGTTTCGTAACCGTGCAGGGTCGCCAAGTGGTGCAGAATCGCTGTGTTCCCGGACTGGACATGGCCGGCTTGCAGGCGCAGGCCCAACGGTGTGTGGAGCAGCTGAAATCGATGACCTGACAGCGACCCCACCCACGCACACATGGCCGACCACCACCGCACGCCGTTCACCCCCCCCGCCGAAACCGCCAGTTGGCAACACCTGGCACGTCTGGCCGAGCAACCCCAGCCCCACCTGCGCGAGCTGCTGCATCCGGCCGACCGGCAACGCACAGCCCGTTTACAAGCCGAGGGCGCCGGTTTGCGCCTGGACGCCACCCACCAGTGTGTGACGCCCGAGGTGCTCGACGGTCTCTTGGCACTGGCCTCTGAGCGGGGCGTGTTGGTTCAAGCCCAAGCCCAACGCCGGGGCGACCCCATCAACGCCACGGAGAACCGGCCTGTGCTCCACGCGGCGCTGCGCGGAGGCGGCATGGACAACCCGCCCTGGGGTGCCACCGTGGCGGGCCAGGTGCAAACCGAACTGGACCGCTTTTTGGCGGCGGCCGAGCGGCTGCGCAACGGCCTGTGGGTGGGCCACAGCGGTGAACCCATCACCGACGTGGTGAACATCGGTATCGGTGGCTCCGACCTGGGCCCCCGCATGGCAGTGCAAGCCCTGGACGCCTGGACCGGCCCCCGGGTCAAGGTGCATTTTGTGTCCAACCTGGATGGGTGGGCCTTGCACGCCACCCTGCGGCAGCTCAACCCCCACCGGACCGCGCTGGTGGTGCAAAGCAAAACCTTCACCACGCAAGAAACGCTGACCATCGCGGCGTCCGCCCGGCAGTGGTTGGCCGATGGTGGTTGCACTGGCGCCGCCCAAGCGGCCCACCTGCTGGCCGTGACCGCGGCCCCCCAACAGGCGGCCCAACAGGGTTTTCAAGCCGACAACACCTTCGGGTTTTGGGACTGGGTGGGTGGGCGCTACTCGGTCTGGTCGGCCATAGGCCTGCCCTTGGCCATCGCCATTGGGACCGACGCCTTCAAAGCGTTCCTGGCCGGTGGACACGCCATGGACCGGCATTTTTGGGAGACCGAGCCTTCGCGCAACCTGCCGTTGCTGATGGCCCTGCTGGGTATCTGGAACCGCAACTTCCTGGGCTGTCCCACGCAACTGGTGTCGGTCTACAGTTGGCGCATGGCGCACCTGGCCCCCTTTCTGCAACAAATGGACATGGAGTCCAACGGCAAAAGCACCCACGTGAACGGCCAGCCCGCCACGGTGGACACCGGCCCCATCGTGTGGGGCGGCCTGGGCATAGACGCCCAACACGCCTACTTCCAGCTGTTGCACCAGGGGCGGCAGCGGGTGCCCATCGATTTCATCGGTGTGGAGACCGACGATTGCCCCCTGCCCATGGCCGCCGAGCACCACCGCTTGGTGAAGCTGAACATGCAGGCCCAGGCCCAGGCCTTGGCACTGGGGCGCGACGAGGCTGCCACACGGGCCGACATGGCCGCTGCAGGTGCAGACCCCCACACCATCGACGCCCTGGCCCCCCACCGCAGCTACCGGGGCAACGTTCCCAACAGCAGCCTGTGGCTGCCCGAGTTGAGCCCCCGCACCCTGGGCAGCTTGGTGGCCCTTTACGAACACAAGGTGTTTTGCCAAGCCGCCATCTGGGGCATACACGCCTACGACCAGTGGGGCGTGGAACTGGGCAAGACCATGGCCCGCGAGCTCGAACGCGCCACCCCGCCCACTTGACCCTTGCCCCGTCACACCCGTCCACACCGCCGCCCCGATGACCACCGCCAGCACCGCACCCAAAAAGCCCCGCACCCCCAGCAAAGACCAACCCCTGATCGATGACATCCGGCTGCTGGGTCGGCTGTTGGGGGACGTGATCCGCGAACAAGAGGGCGAAGACACCTACGCCCTGATCGAACAAATCCGGCAACTCTCGGTGGCCTTTAGGCGCCAGGCCGACCAGGGTGCGGACAAAACCCTGAAGAAGCTGCTCAAGCACCTGAGCAACGACCAGGCCGTGAGCGTGATCCGGGCCTTCACCTACTTTAGCCACCTGGCCAACCTGGCCGAGGATCGCCACCACATCCGGCGGCGGGCCTTGCACGAACGCGCGGGTGATGTCCAGGAGGGCAGCCTGGCACACACCTGGGCGCGCATGCGCGCTGCCGGGGTGGGGGCCGAATCGATCGCCCAAACACTGGCCACGGCCCACGTGTCGCCGGTGCTGACAGCCCACCCCACCGAGGTACAGCGCAAAAGCATCTTGGACGCCGAACGCGACATCGCCCGCTTGCTGGTGGAGCGCGACGATGTGCTGCTGCGGGCCGCCGCCATGGGCCCGGTGCGCAACGACAAACTCAAGGCCCGCGAACTGGCCAGCAACGAGGCCGCTATGCGGGCCCGCATCACCCAGTTGTGGCACACCCGCCTGTTGCGCTTCACCAAGCTCACGGTCGCCGACGAGATCGAAAACGCCCTGGGGTACTACACCAGCACCTTCTTGCCCGAAATACCACGCCTGTACGCCGATATCGAGCAGTCGCTGGGCGTGTCCAACGTGGCGGCGTTTTTCCGGATGGGACAATGGATCGGTGGCGACCGCGACGGCAACCCCCATGTCAACGCCGAAACCCTGCGATTGGCCTTGCGCCGGCAGTCTGAGGTGGCGCTGCGCCACTACCTGACCGAGGTGCACCACCTGGGAGCCGAGTTGTCGCTGTCGGCCATGCTGACCCCCGTGTCCCCCGCTATGCAGGCACTGGCCGAGCGCTCCCCCGACCGCGACGAACACCGCCAAGACGAGCCCTACCGCCGCGCCCTGACCGGGGTGTACGCCCGCTTGGCAGCCACCTTAAAAGAACTGACCGGTGGCGACGCGGCACGCCACGCGGTGGCCCCGCAAAACCCCTACACCAGCGCCGACGAGGTCCTGGTCGACCTGCAAACGGTGGTCGACTCGCTGGCGCACCAGGGCTGCAGCAACCTGGCCGAACACCGCTTGCAACCGCTGATCAGGGCCTTGCAGGTGTTTGGTTTTCACCTGGCCACGGTGGACCTGCGGCAAAGCTCGGACCAGCACGAAATGGCGGTGGCCGACCTGCTGCAACACGCCGGCCTGGAGGCCCGCTACAACGGCTTGGCCGAAGCAGACAAACAGACCACTTTGCTGCGGGTGCTCAACGACCCCCGACCGTTGCGCGTGGCTGACGCCCCCTACAACGCCCACACACTGAGCGAGCTGGCGATTTTTGACACCGCGAAAACCCTGCGCCAACGCCATGGTGTAGCGGCCATACGGCACGCCATCATCAGCCACACCGAAACCGTGAGCGACCTGCTCGAGGTGCTGGTGCTGCAAAAAGAGGTAGGGCTGGTGCACGGCACCTTGTCGGGCGATGCGCGCGCCGACCTGATCGTTGTGCCCCTGTTCGAAACCATTGAAGACCTGCGCCAGGCCGCCGACATCATGCGGGGTTATTACCGCCTGCCCGGCGTCGCTGCCATGGTACAGCGCAGCGGCCGCGAGCAAGACATCATGCTGGGCTATTCCGACAGCAACAAAGACGGCGGCATTTTCACCAGCAACTGGGAGCTCTACCGCGCCGAACGCGCCTTGGTGGACCTGTTTGACGAATTGGACCGCACGGGCAGCCCCATCACCATGCGCATGTTCCACGGCCGTGGGGGTACCGTGGGCCGAGGTGGTGGCCCCAGCTACCAGGCCATTCTGGCCCAACCGGCGGGCACGGTGCGGGGCCAAATCCGGCTGACCGAACAGGGCGAGGTGATCGGCTCGAAATACGCCAACCCCGACATTGGCCGGCGCAACCTGGAAACCCTGGTGGCGGCCACCCTGGAA
>JBEBBB010000033.1:0-4293 GCA_041158605.1 Pseudomonadota bacterium | reverse complement strand
GCCCCAGCACCGACCACCAAGGCATTGGGCACGTCCCCGTCAGTGGCATCCAGCTGGGCCAACAGCTCTGGCGCAATCGTGAGCAAATCACAACCCGCCAACGCTAAAATCTGGCCCACGTTGCGGAAACTGGCCCCCATCACCTCGGTGCGCACACCATGTGATTTGTAATAACGGTAAATCCGAGCCACCGACAACACACCAGGGTCTGCAGCTCCCGCCATCGCGGCCTCGCTCCAAGCCGCACCCGCCTGCTTTTTGTACCAATCGTAAATCCGCCCGACAAAAGGCGATATCAATTGCACCTCCGCCTGCGCACAGGCGACCGCCTGGGCGAATGAAAACAACAAGGTCAAATTGGTGCGAATACCATCACGCTCCAACTCGGCTGCGGCCTGTATACCTTCCCAAGTGGATGCGATTTTGACCAATACCCGCGCCGGGTCCACACCCTCGGCGTGGTAGAGCGCCATCAACCTGCGTGCACGCGCGACGGTCGCGCCACGGTCAAAACTCAGGCGGGCATCCACCTCCGTTGACACACGGCCGGGCACGACAGACAAAATTTCGCACCCGAAGCGCACCAACAAACGGTCCACCACCTCGTCCAAAGGGCGGTCACCGTGCTGTCGGACCATGTCAGACAACAAGGGGGCGTACGCGGGTTTTTGAACAGACTTCAAAATCAACGACGGGTTGGTGGTCGCATCCTGCGGCTTAAACCGCGCCAGCTCCAAAAAATCCCCCGTATCGGCCACCACGGTGGTGTGCCGTTTTAACGCATCCAGTTGGGTCATGTGGTCATCCGCACAAAACAAGCAACCGGCATTATGGGGCCTGGCACCCGTCAGACACCCAATCGCCCCTCCTCCACCGCGTGGCATGCCACCGCGTGTCGTCCCTGCCACACCACCACCGGGCGCTCTTGTGCGCAACGGGTATTCGCCAAAGGACACCGGGGATGAAATGCACACCCTGTTGGCGGGTTCAACGGGTTGGGCACCTCCCCTTGAACAGGCGTCCTGGCCTGACCGGTCGCGTGCATTTTGGGTATGGCATCCAACAACATGCGCGTGTACGGGTGTCTGGGGGTATCGAACAAATCGTGTTTGTCCGCCAACTCCACAATACGGCCCAGGTACATCACACCGACCCGGTCGCTCACATGCCGAACCACTGCCAAGTTATGGCTGATAAACAGGTAGGTCAATCCCCGTTCGCGTTGCAGGTTCTTCATGATGTTGAGCACCTGCGCCTGCACACTCACATCCAATGCAGAGGTTGGCTCGTCACAGACCAAAAATGCCGGCTGGGTCGCCAATGCCCGGGCAATCGAGATCCGCTGTCGCTGCCCACCTGAAAACTGATGGGGGTACTTGCTTTTGTCTGCAGGGCTCAAGCCGACCGATGTCAGCAACTCGTCAACCTTGGCACCCACCGCCGCCGGATCCTCCAACAAACCATGCTCCACCAGGGGCTCCGACACAATATCGGCCACCCGCCAACGGGGGTTCAGACTGGCATAGGGGTCTTGAAAAATCATCTGGATGCGCCGCCGCATCGCTCGGGCATCCGGCCCTGCATATGCGGCATGGGCGTCCACACCATCAAAATAAAACGAACCCCGCGTCGGGCGGTAAAGCCCGACCAACATCCTGGCCACAGTGCTTTTCCCGCAGCCCGACTCGCCCACCAAAGCCAAGGTTTGGCCCCGTTCGATATCGAAACCCACACCATCCACCGCATGCAGCCATTGGCGGGGCTTGTGCTCCAGCACACGGTTCAACCAAGGGGCCGACACGTCAAAATCCATCGCCAAGTCTTGGACCCTCACCAGCGGTACTGCCGGCTGAACCTGAGGAACGGAACGGTTGGTGTTCATGTGCAAACAGTGGCTGGGTCTAAGGAGCGGGCAGGGACCAGGGGACTCTCGGGAAACCAACAAGCCGCCTGTGTCGCGGCGACAACCGCCAGCTCCGGGCGCTCTTGGCGACAACGCGCTTGAACCTGCGAACACCTGGGGTTAAACGCACACCCGGCCGGAATGGCATTCAACCTCGGCATGGCACCATCGATCTGGTGCAACTGCGCGCGTTCGACCGACATATCGGGTATACAACGCATCAAACCGGCGGTGTAGGGATGCGCAGGCTGTTTGATCACATCGTGCACCGGTCCGATTTCCGCCACCCGCCCCGCATACATCACCGCCACGCGGTCACAGGTTTCGGCAATCACGCCCATGTCGTGGGTGATCAGCATCACCGCAGCACCGTGCTTTTGACACACGGTTTTCAGCAATCCGATGATTTGCGCCTGTATGGACACATCCAGCGCCGTTGTGGGCTCATCGGCCACAATCAGCTGGGGCTCAGCCGCCAGCGCCAGTGCAATCACCACACGCTGCCGCATACCCCCGCTGAACTGGTGGGGAAAATGATCCAACCGCTCACGCGCAGCGGGTATCCCGGTGTCCTGCAACAGCTGTATGGCACGCTCCCGGGCCTGCGCTGGGGTTAAGGGCAGGTGGGTGGTGATCGTTTCGACCAACTGCCGTCCCACCGAGTACAACGGGTTTAACGAGGTGAGTGGGTCTTGGAAAATCGCCCCGATTTTTCGGCCACGGATGCGCCGCATCTGATCAGGGGGCAGGTTGTCAATTCGCTGCCCAGCCAACCACACCTCACCAGAGGCAATACGCCCAGGCGGCTCCAACAAACCGATGATTGCAGCCCCTGTTAATGACTTGCCAGCCCCAGACTCGCCGACCACACCAAGAACCTCACCGGGTTCAATCGAAAAAGAGACCTGGTCCAGAGCCCGGAGCGTGCCGTGGCGCCCAGGAAACTCCACCACCACATTCCTTACGTCCAACAAAGGCATCACATCCCCTCCTCTTCAGCGCAGCCGGGGGTTAAGCGCATCGCGCAGCCAATCCCCCAACAGGTTCACGCTCAGCGCGATCATGACCAGCACCATGCCCGGGAACACGGTGATCCACCACTCCCCTGAAAACAAGTAGTCGTTGCCAACCCGGATCAATGTCCCCAACGATGGCGATGTAGGTGGCGCGCCCACGCCCAAAAAACTGAGTGTGGCTTCAGTGATGATCGCGGTGGCCACTTGTATCGTGGCCAGCACGAGCACGGGCCCCAAAACGTTGGGCAGCACATGTCTGCGCATGACCCGCAAGGGGGGAACCCCAATCACACGAGCCGCTTGGACGTACTCCTTCTGGCGTTCAACCAGCGTGGAACCGCGCACAGTCCGCGCGTATTGCACCCAGCCAGTGAGGGAAATAGACAGCACCAACACGCCAAAAGCCAGCGATTCATGGGCGTTTGGAAACAACGCCCGTCCCACACCCGCAATCAACAAGGCCACCAAAATAGCGGGGAACGACAACATCACATCACACAAACGCATCAACACGCCATCCACCCACCCCCCCCAAAAGCCCGCCAACAAGCCCAGCAGAACACCCACCACCACAGACAGGCAAACCGACGCAAACCCAACAGCCAGGGAGATACGGGCCCCGTACATCAACGCCGACAAAATGTCACGCCCCTGATCGTCTGTGCCCAACAAAAACCCCATTTGCCCCCCCTCCGACCATGCTGGGGGCAAGCGGGCATTGCTCAACTCCAAGGTGGCCAAATCAAAAGGGTTGTGGGGCGCCACCCAAGGTGCAAATACGGCACACACCAAACAAATCAAAGCCACCGCCCCCGCCACCACCGCAGTGGGTGAGCGGCGAAAGCTGTACACCAAATCCCCCTGCCACCAACTGGCCCATCCCATATCAATGCCCTCCCGCTTTGCCCAGTCGCAACCTGGGGTCCACCACAAAATACAACAGATCCACGACCAAGTTGATCACCACAAAAATCAGAGCGATCAAACACAGGTACGCCGCCATCACGGGGATGTCGGCAAATGTCACAGCCTGTATAAAAAGCAAGCCCATACCCGGCCACTGAAAAACCGTTTCGGTGATGATGGCAAAGGCGATCAAGCCCCCCAGCTGTAGGCCTGTGATGGTGATCACAGGCACCAGGGTGTTCTTCAGCGCGTGCCCAAAATGCACGGCCCGGTCCGTTAAACCGCGGGCACGGGCAAATTTGATGTAATCGGTTCTCAGCACCTCGAGCATTTCTGCTCTGACCAAACGCATGATTAATGTGAGCTGAAAAACCGCCAAAGTCACCGAGGGAAGCACCAAGTGGTGCAGACCCTTGGCCGTCAGCAATCCGGTAGACCACCACCCCAACTGTGTCACCTGCCCGCGCC
>JBEBBB010000032.1:0-2809 GCA_041158605.1 Pseudomonadota bacterium | reverse complement strand
GTCCTTGAGCTTGTGGCTGGGGTGTGCGCCCTAGACTCCAGCCCATGCCCACCGCGTCCCACACCTCTTACACCCGCACAGCCGTTGCCCTGCACTGGGGCTTGGGCCTCTTTTGGTTGGGCATGGTTGCTGTGGGCCTGTACATGGTCGAGTTGCCGTTTTCGCCCCAGCGTTTGAAACTGTACAACTGGCACAAGTGGGCCGGCATGTTGCTGTTGGTGTTGTCGGTGGCCCGCCTCTTGTGGCGCCTGACCCACCGGCCTCCAGCTTTGCCCGCCGCCATTCAAAACGCCATGCCCCGTTGGCAGGCCTGGGCCCACCACGCCACCCACCTGGGGCTGTATGGGCTGTTTTTTGCGGTGCCACTGCTGGGCTGGGCTTACAGCTCGGCGGCGGGTTTTCCCATCGTGTGGTGGGGCGTGTGGCCCTTGCCCGACTGGGTGCCCGCCAGCCCCGCTTTGGCCGAGGCCCTCAAACCCTGGCACCGCCTGTCCGCTTACGCCCTGCTGGCCTTGGTGGCCTTGCACGTGGCGGGGGCTTTGAAGCACGCTGTGGTCGACAAAGACGGCCTGCTGCGCCGCATGGCCTGGCGCCAAGCCTAACCCTCTTTTTGAAGGATTGTTTCACATGAAACCCGTGACCCTTTTGCCTGTTTTGTGGGTGTCCCTGTGGGCGGCTTTGCCCGCCCAGGCCCAGCAACTGGTACCCGCCCAAAGCGACATCGCTTTTGTCAGCCGCCAGATGGGCGTGCCCGTGGAAGGCCATTTCAAACGGTTTGACGCCGCCATCCAGTTCAACCCGAGCCAGCCCCAGGCCGCCAAGATTGCCATCAACGTGGAGACGGGCAGCGCCACCCTGGGCGTGCGGGAGACCGATGCCGAACTGCCCAAGGCCACCTGGTTCAACGTGTCTGCGTTTCCCAAGGCCACCTTCCAGTCCACCGCTGTCAAGCGGGTGGACGCGACCCGCTTTGAAGTCACCGGGCAGCTCACCGTCAAGGGCGTGAGTGCGCCTGTGGTGGTGCCGGTGACCTTGGCCCAGAACGGCGCTCAAACGGTCGCTACCGGCGCCTTCCCCATCAAACGACTGACCTTCAAGATCGGCGACAAGGAGTGGTCCGACACCTCCATGGTCGCCGATGAGGTGCAAGTCAAGTTCAAGCTCGCGCTGACTGGCGTGGGCAAGCTCTGAGTTTTTTCAACCCTTAGGAGTCACACACCATGCGCAAAACCCTGTCTTTGCTGGCCGCGGCCACCCTGTTGTCTGTGGGCGCTGCCCACGCCGCCGACTACGCCATCGACCCCACCCACACCTTTGTGACCTTCGAAATTGGTCACTTTGGCACCTCCACCAACCGTGGGCGTTTCGACAAAAAAGAGGGCACCATCCAGTTTGACCGCGCTGCCAAAACCGGCAAAGTGGACATCACTGTCGATGTGGCATCGATCAACACCGGCACCCCCATGTTCAACCAGCACCTGCAAAGCAACGAGTTGCTCGACACCGCCAAACACCCCAAGGCCCGTTTTGTTTCCGACAAGCTGGTTTTCAACGGTGACAAGGTGGCCGAGGTGCAAGGCCAATTCACCCTGATGGGCAAAACCCAGCCCCTGACCCTGAAGGCCACCCAGTTCAACTGCTACCAAAACCCCATGCTCAAGCGCGAGGTGTGTGGTGGTGACTTCGAAGCGACTTTTGACCGCACCGCCTTTGGCCTGAACTACGGTGTGGACTGGGGTTTCCCCAAAAACGTTCGCCTGGTGATCCAGGCCGAAGTGGTCAAGCAATAAACTGTTGCGGCCACTTCCCCCAAACCGCCGGTGACCCCGGCGGTTTTTTTGTCAGAACAAGCGCCCCACGTTCAACAACGTCAGCACCCCCAGCACCGCAAAAATCAGCGCGGCGATGCCGTGCACCCAGCGCATCGAGATTTTTTGAGCGATCTTGTCGCCCATAAAAACCGCGGGCACATTGGCCAGCATCATGCCCAGGGTGGTGCCCAGCACCACAGGCACCACGTCGGTGTAGCGGGCGGCCAGTGCCACCGTGGCAATCTGCGTTTTGTCACCCATCTCGGCCAGGAAAAAAGCCACCACCGTGGTCCAAAACACCCCGTGGTGCGAACCGCTGTCCACCGACGTGTCGTCGATGTTGTCGGGCACCAGCATCCAGGCGGCCATGGCCAAGAAAGACACACCGATCACCCAGCGCAGCACGTTGGGCCCCAGCCATTGGGCCACAACCCCCCCCAACGCGCCGGCAAGGGCGTGGTTGGCCAGGGTGGCTGCCAAGATGCCCCAGATGATGGGCCAGGGTTTGCGGAATTTGGCCGCCAGCAGGATGGCCAGCAGCTGCGTTTTGTCACCCATTTCACCCAGGGCGACAAAACCGGTCGAGACGAGAAAAGCTTCCATGACAAGTCCAGGGGCCGGTTGCATACCAAAGACCGCACCACGCCGCCGGCCCAACCGGTAGCGGTGCGGTCAAAGGTCTTGCCAAACCAGCGGTTGTGGACGCCATGGCCGTGTGGGCCAAGTGTGTTGACGTCAACCCCTGCAAAGGTGCAGGGCGGCTACTCCCCAATGACTAGCCTTTAAGTATAACCCGCCGGTACCGGCTGTCACCGGCGGCTGGTGCGGTTACGGCTTTTGCGGGTCCGCTCCTGCAGGTCGGGCGGTTTGTTGGCGACCCAGCGCACAAAGGCTTGCACGCCCGGGTGGCGCAGCAGGTCGGCCACCGTGGTGTGGTGCTGGGCCAGGTCGCGTTCGCTGATCAGCGCGTGCACCTGGCGGTGGCACATGCGGTGCAG
>JBEBBB010000031.1:0-7472 GCA_041158605.1 Pseudomonadota bacterium | reverse complement strand
CGGCGATGGTTTGCCGGATGCTGGCCTCCACCTCGGCGGGGTTTTCCTCGGGGATCATGCGCCGGTCCAGTTTGAAGGACACTTTGCCCGGCACCACATTGGTGTTGGTGCCACCGGTGATCTGCCCCACGTTCAGGTAAGGGTGGGTGATCCCGGCCACACCCGAGGTGGTGGTTTTGTACTGCTCGTTCAGCCGGTACAGGGCGTTCAAGATGTGCACGGCCCCTTGGAGGGCGTCGGTGCCCGAGTCGGGTATGGCGGCGTGGGCCATGTCCCCCTGCACCGTGACCTCCATTTGCAGGCAACCGTTGTGGGCGGTGACCACCTGGTAGCTAAAACCCGCCGCCACCATCAGGTCGGGCCGGGTCAGCCCGTGTCTGAGCAACCAACCGGGGCCCAGTTCGCCTCCAAATTCCTCGTCGTAGGTGAAGTGCAATTCCACACAACCGCGGGTCGGTTGGGCCACTGCTTCCAACGCTCGCACCGCGTAGGTGAAGCTGGCGAAATCGCCTTTGCTCACTGCGGTGGCCCGGCCATACATGTGGCCGTCTACCACCTCCCCGCCATAGGGGTCGTGGGTCCAGCCCTCGCCAGGGGGCACCACATCACCGTGGGCGTTGAGGGCGATGGTGGGGCCTCCATCGCTATAGCGCCGGCGCACGATCAGGTTGGTGATGCTTTGCATACCTGCCGCTTGCACCTCGGCTGCGGGCACCGGGTGGCTTTCCACCTCCCAACCCCAAGCACGCAACAGCTCGGCGGTGCGCTCGGCGTGGGGTGCGTTGTTGCCCGGGGGGGTGTCGGTGGGTACACGCACCAGTTCTTGCAAAAACCGCACCTGTTCGGCGTGGTGCTCGTTGATCCAGTGGTCCAGTTGTGTGTGGGTGCTCATGGCCGCAAAAAAGGTCTGTGGTTAGGGGGCCAGTTGGCCCAACAGGTGTTGGAAGGCACGAACCGCCAGGTCCATGTCCTCATTGGTGGTGGACTCCAGGGGGTTGTGGCTGATACCGCCGTTTTCACCCCGCACAAACAACATGGCTTGTGGCATCACCTCGTGCAGCTTCATCGCGTCGTGGCCGGCACCGCTGGGCAGGCGGAACAAGGGCAAGCCCAAGGCCTGCACCGCTTGTTCCCAGCGTGTTTGCCACACCGGGTCGCTGGGGGCGGCGCTGGCGCGCATGGTTTCTTCCAGGGTGTGGCGCACACCCCGCCGCTCGCAAATGGCGGCCAGGGTGGCCAACACATCGGCTTCTAGCGCATCGCGTTGGGCGTTGGTGGGCGCCCGCAGGTCCAGGCTGAAGCGGCAGCGGCCTGGGACCACGTTGATCGAGCCGTTGGGCACTTCCAGCATGCCGATGGTGGCCACGGAGTCGCCGTCGCGCGCAGCCCGTTGTTCCAGGTACAGGGCCAGCTCGGCTACCGCACAAGCGGCGTCGCGCCGGCGGTCCATGGGGGTGGTGCCCGCATGGCTGGCGGTGCCCAGCACCTCACCCTGGTAACGCACACTGCCGTTGATGGAGGTGACCACACCCAGGGGCAGGTGCAGTTCGTTCAGCACAGGACCTTGTTCAATGTGCACCTCCACAAAACCCAGGTACAGGCTGGGGTCCCGCTTCAGGGCGGGGATGTCGTCGATGCACAGGCCGGCACCTTGCATGGCCTGGCGCATGGTCACCCCTTGGGCGTCTTGTTGGTCCAGCCACAAGGGGTCAAACGCCCCGGTTAACGCACCCGAACCCAGGAAGGTGGCTTTGTAGCGCTGGCCTTCTTCTTCGGCGAAACCCACCACTTCCAGACCAAAGGGCCAGCGCTGGCCTTGCTGGTGCGCGGCTTGTACACAGGCCATGGGCACGTAAATGCCCAAGCGGCCGTCGTACTTGCCCCCGTTGCGCACCGTGTCGTAGTGGCTGCCGGTCAGCAGATAAGGGGCGTTGGGCGTGGTAGGGTGGTAACGGCCCACCACGTTGCCGACCGCGTCCACGTACACCTCGTCAAAACCACAGTCCCGCATGTGGTTGGAGAGCCGCTGGGCGCAGGCCCTGTGCGCGTCGGTCAGGTAGGTGACGGTCAGCTGGCCTTTCTCGGCATAACCGGGTTCGGAGTGCTGGGCCAGGTTCTCGTGCCAGTCCCACACGCGGTTGCCCCAGGTGGGTTCGGTACCGAATTTGTCGTTCAGGCGGATTTCGGCGATACGGTGGATGTTGCGCAGGCACTCCTCGCGTTCAAAGTCGGGGTGCCCGTGCAGGCGCCGCTCAAAGGTGTCGATGATTTGGCGTTTGGTCAAACCCGTGCCGCGTGGGCCGCGCACCGCCAATATAAAAGGCCAGCCAAAGCGCTGGTTGTAAGCCGCGTTGAGTTGCTGGATGTGGGCGAACTCTTCGGGGGTGCAGCGGGTCAGCCCAGCCGTGTTTTGCTCGTGTGTCGATTCGGCGGTCAGGGACCGGTCCACCATGGCCTTGCCCGCCAACTCGGGGTGGGCGCGTATCAGCGCCAACTGTGCGGCCTGGGGGGCGTTGTGCAACACCTGGGTCAGGGTGTGTTTCAAGGCGGCCAGCGATGGAAACGGCCGCTGTTGCAAGGCTTGTTCGGCGATCCACGGCGAGTGTTCGTACAAGCCATCCAACATGGCCAGGGCCTCGGCGGCCGGCACGGTGTTGAGTTGTTCCAGGGTGTAGGGCATGTCGGGGGGTGTGTGGGGGCCGCGCGTGGGCGTGGTGGACTTGGTGGCCGTGTTCAGGCCGCAGACAGGGGGTGGGTGGTACGCCAGTGTTGGGCGATGTCAATGCGCCGGGCCACCCACACGTGGTCGTGTTGCTGCACATGGTCCAGAAAACGCTGCAGGGCGGTGATGCGCCCAGGCCGGCCCAGCAGGCGGCAGTGCATGCCCACGCTCATCATCTTGGGGCGGTTCAGGCCTTGCGGGTCACCTTCTGCGTAGAGGGCGTCAAACGTGTCTTTGAGGTACTGGAAAAACGGATCGGCGTGCGAATACCCCTGGGGCAGAGAGAAGCGCATGTCGTTACAGTCCAGGGTGTAGGGCACGATCAGCTGCTGGGTGTCGGTGCCATCGCTTTTGCGCACCTTCATCCAGAAGGGCAGGTCGTCACCGTAGTAGTCGCTGTCGTAGGCAAAACCGCCAAAGTCGGCCACCAAACGGCGGGTGTTGGGGCTGTCGCGGCCGGTGTACCAACCCGCGCCATGCAACTTGCGGGGGCCGTCCAGGCGCTCCCCGGTGAGGTCTGCCACGATTTGCATGGCCTGTGCCAGGTGTTCGCGTTCGATGGACTCGTCCAGGTTTTGGTAATGGATCCACTTGAGGCCATGGCAAGCGATTTCGTGGCCCAAGGCTTGGAACGCGGCGGTCAGTTCGGGGTGGCGTTGGAGGGCGGTGGCCACACCAAACACCGTCAGCGGCCAACCCCGCTTTTCGAACTCGCGCAGGATGCGCCACACCCCCTGGCGGGAACCGTATTCGTAAATGCCCTCCATGCTGATGTGCCGTGCCGCAAAGGCCGCCGGGTTGAACATCTCGGACAAAAACGTCTCGGAGGCCGCATCACCATGCAACACGCAGTTTTCACCACCCTCTTCGTAGTTCAAAACAAATTGAACCGCAATGCGCGCACCGTTGGGCCACTGCGCGTGGGGGGGCGTGGGGCCGTAACCGATCAGGTCGCGGGGGTAGGGGGCGGTGCTGTCGTAAAAAGCGTTGGGTTGCATGTCAGGACAAGGCCATGGAGATGTCGTTGGTGGGCAGTTTGCGGTCGAAGGTGAGGTTGGCCACCACGTGTTGCAGGTGCTCGTCCATCAGCCGCACGGCCAGGGCCTCGTTCCGATCGGCCAAGGCTTGGACAATTTCCACATGTTCGTCGCTGGAGTGTTCGGCGGCCCGAGAGCTTTGGTACATCAGCGTGACCAGGGCACAACGCGATATCAGGTCGCTCAACATGTCGGCCAGCACCTGGTTGCCCATGAGCTCGGCCATGCGCACATGGAAATCGCCCAACAGCTCGTTGCGGCCGGCCACGTCGTCGCTGCCAAGGGCCTTTTTTTCTTCGGCCACATGGGCCCGCAGGGCTTTGATTTTGGCGGGGGTGACTTGGGCCACAAAGGCGCGGGTCATCTCCAGTTCGAGCATGCGGCGCACCGCAAACACCTGCTTGGCTTCTTGCACCGAGGGGGTGGCCACAAAGGCGCCCCGGGCGGGCTCCAGGCGGATGAGCCGGTTTTGTGACAGTTGGAACAGGGCTTGTCGCACCAGGGTGCGCGACACCCCAAAATGGTCGGCCAGTTTCTGTTCTGCGAGTTTGGTGCCCGGGTGCAGGCGGTGCTCCACGATGGCGCGTGTGAGCGATTCGACGATTTGGGCGGTGCTGGAGGATTCCATGCGGCCATCATATCCAGAAAAACAAAAAGTGTATACACTTTCGGTCGACCAACCACACCACGGGCCACGGGCCCAACAGGAGTTTTCCGATGGGCTTGAGCACACACGTTTTGGATACCATGCACGGTTGCCCCGCAGCGGGCATGGGCGTGGCCTTGTACACCACCCAGGGCGGACAAGCCACCTTGGTCAAGCGCTTGGTGCTCAACGCCGATGGGCGCAACCCCGACGGGCCGCTTTACGACAACGCCAGCCTCCAGGCGGGCACCTACCGTCTGGTGTTTGATGTGAAGGGTTATTTTGCCGCCCGGGGTGTGGCGTTGCCCGAACCCACCTTTTTGGATCAAGTGGCGCTGGACTTTGGTGTGGCCGACCCGGCGCAGCACTACCACGTGCCGCTGTTGGTCAGCCCCTGGAGCTACTCGACGTACCGGGGTAGCTGAACCAGCCCCAGCACCTGCACGAAGCTGCCAACACAGGGGTCACAACTCTGAGCGCTGGCCTTCGGTCAGGGTGTCGAGTTGGAAGCGCCCGCTTTTGTCCCACAACCAGGTTTCGGTGTACTGAACGCGGCCCAAGCGGCGTGGAACCGGGTAGGGCGCGGCTTGCCGCACCGTGCGTTCGATTTCGGCCATGACCGACGGCACGTGTCGCGGAGCCCGCAACCAGCTGAATTGCCGCACCTGCCCTTGTGCATCCAACTCCACCTGCATCACCCCCACCGCCTGCAACATGGGGGGCATTTTGCCGGGGTAAATGCGGTGCTGGTTGAGGCTGTAAAGGTGTTCGGCGGCATCGCGTCGGTAGGCCCTTTCCGTGCTGGCCATCGATACCTTGCCGGCGGGGGCGGGGGTTGCTGTGGGGGCTGGTGCGCTGGGCGCCGGTGCCTGCGGGGTAGGGGCTGGTGCGGGCATGGTGGGTTGGGGTGTGGGGGGCGGTGGCGGCGGTGTGGTGCAGGCGCTCAAAAGGGCAGCTGCACTTGTCAGGGCGAGCCACCACCGCCGGTTTGTACGGCGGGGCAGTGGGTTGATGAAGGGTTGGTGGGTCATAGGCTTTTGGATCTGGGGTCCATCGGTTTGTCCGCGCCATTCTGGCACCGCTGGGCCCACAATGGACCCATGGAAAACACCGTCTTCACGCGTGGTGACGCGAGTTACGTTTTGGAACGCTTGGCCAACGAGCCCCTGGTGTGGGTCGCGGTCGCGCGGACCGAAGGATCGGCACCTCGCGAGGTGGGCGCCTGGATGGCGGTTTTTGCCCAGGGTGAGGTGGGAACCATCGGCGGCGGTCACCTGGAGTGGGCCGCCATTCGCCACGCCCGGTCGCTGCTGTCGTCGGGTCCGGCCATGGCAGGCACGCAACGTTACCCCCTGGGCCCCAGTTTGGGGCAGTGTTGTGGGGGCGTGGTGCACCTGTCTTTTGAGCCCTTGGCAGCGGGCGATCTGGCCGCGGTGCGCCAGCGCCTGACCCCGCTCGGCCCACCGGTGGCGCTGTTTGGTGGCGGGCATGTGGGGCACGCCATCGCCCAGGCCCTGGCCCCGTTGCCCTGGTCCTTGCACTGGGTAGACAGTCGGGACGGCATTTTTCCCCCGGGTTTGCCACCGCATGTGACCACCGAACACTCCGAACCGGTGCAGGCGGCTGTGCGAGACCTGCCCGCCGGGGCCCGCGTTTTGGTGATGAGTTTCAGCCACGCCGAAGACCTGGAAACCGTGGCCGCTTGCCTGGACCGCCGGCGCCACACCAACGACCTGCCGTTTGTAGGCCTGATCGGCAGCGCGACCAAATGGGCGGTTTTCCGGCGCCGGTTGTTGGCCCGTGGGTACACCGATCTGGAGTTGGATGGTGTGACCTGCCCCATCGGTTTGCCCGGCATACGGGGCAAACAACCGGCGGTGATCGCCGCCAGCGTGGTGGCCCAGTTGTTGCTTTTGCCCAGCTGAATGCACTTGCCACACCTGGCAAAAAGTGTATACACTTTGCCACCCTTGGCCGCAGCGGCGCAGGTGGGTTGCCGGACTGTCCGGCACCCGCAGGTCGCGGCCTGGTGGGGTCACAGCGCCCGCAGTGGTGGCCCCAAGCTTGGTTGAAATGCCATGGAAACCTATTTGCTGGATTGGGCCAACCTGCTGCTGCGCTGGCTGCATGTGATCGTGGCGATTGCCTGGATCGGGTCCTCGTTTTATTTTGTTTTTCTCGACAGCAGCCTCACCCCACCACAAGACGAGCAACTCAAGCGCGATGGCGTGTCGGGTGAGTTGTGGGCGGTGCACGGTGGCGGCTTCTACCACCCGGTCAAGTTTGCGGTCTCACCGCCCCAATTGCCGGGGCATTTGCACTGGTTTTATTGGGAAAGTTACTCCACTTGGCTGAGCGGTTTCAGCTTGTTTTTGGTGTCCTACCTCTGGAGCCCCAGCGTCTATTTGATCGACCCCAAGGTGATGGACTGGAGTCCGGCTGCCGCCATTGCAGCGGCCCTGTCTTTTTTGGTGGTGTTTTGGGTGTTGTACGACGCCATCTGCCGCCGGTTTGGTGAGGGCGACAAAGGCGATGCCCGTGTGGGGGCTTTGGTGGCCGTGTTGGTGGCCTTTGCCGCTTGGCTGGCATGCCACTTGTTTGCTGGGCGGGCGGCTTTCCTGCTGGTGGGGGCCATGATCGCCACGGCCATGAGCGCCAACGTGTTCTTCTGGATCATTCCCGGCCAGCGCACGGTGGTGGCGGCCTTGCGCGCAGGTCAACCGGTGGACCCCATCCATGGCAAACGCGGCAAGCAGCGCAGCGTGCACAACACCTATTTCACCTTGCCAGTGTTGTTTGCCATGTTGAGCAACCACTACAGCTTCACCTATGGGCATGCTTACAACTGGGTGGTGCTGGTGGCCATGATGTTTGCGGGGGCGGCCATACGCCAGTTTTTTGTGCTGCGCCACGGCTACAAATTGGGGCGCAACGCCCACCCTTGGCCCTATGCCGCAGCCGGGGTGGTGGCACTGCTGGCTTTGGTGGTCTGGATGCGGCCCGCCGCTGTGGCCACCACCGCAGCACCTGCCACCGCCACAGCGGCCGAGGTGCAGGCGGTGTTGGC
>JBEBBB010000030.1:0-6551 GCA_041158605.1 Pseudomonadota bacterium | reverse complement strand
CCGAAGAGGCCCTGCGCATGCACAAGGCCGCCTTTGGCGACGACCCCGTGCTGGCCACCATGCTCGACGCGGGCGGTGAATACGCCTGGCGCGCCCGTGGCGAAGAGCACATGTGGACGCCTGACGCCATTGCCAAGCTGCAGCACAGCACCCGGGCCAACAACTGGAACACCTACAAGGAATACGCTCAGATCATCAACGACCAGAGCAAGCGCCACATGACCCTGCGTGGCCTGTTCGAGTTCAAGATCGACCCGGCCAAAGCCATCGCCATCGACGAGGTCGAGCCCGCCAAAGAGATCGTCAAGCGCTTCGCCACCGGCGCCATGTCGCTGGGCTCCATTTCCACCGAAGCGCACGCCACGCTGGCCGTGGCCATGAACCGCATCGGCGGCAAGAGCAACACCGGTGAAGGTGGTGAAGACGCGCTGCGCTACCGCAACGAGCTCAAGGGCATACCCATCAAGCAGGGCCAGACCATGTCCGACCTGCTGGGCAACATCTTTGAGGTTGACTACCCCCTGCAAGCGGGCGACTCCCTGCGCTCCAAGATCAAGCAGGTGGCGTCGGGCCGTTTTAGCGTGACCGCCGAGTACCTGTCCAGCGCCGACCAGATCCAGATCAAGATGGCCCAGGGTGCCAAACCCGGTGAGGGCGGCCAGCTGCCCGGTGGCAAGGTCACCGAGTACATTGGCAAGCTGCGCCACAGCGTGCCCGGTGTGGGCCTGATTTCGCCCCCGCCCCACCACGACATCTACTCCATCGAAGACCTGGCCCAGCTCATCCACGACTTGAAAAACGTGGCGCCCCACAGCTCCATCAGCGTCAAGCTGGTGTCTGAGGTAGGCGTGGGCACCATCGCGGCGGGTGTGGCCAAGTGCAAGGCCGACCACGTGGTGATCGCTGGCCACGATGGCGGTACTGGTGCGTCCCCCTGGTCTTCGATCAAGCACGCTGGGTCCCCCTGGGAGATTGGCCTGGCCGAAACCCAGCAGACCCTGGTGCTCAACCGACTGCGCAGCCGGATCCGTGTGCAGGCCGATGGCCAAATGAAAACCGGCCGTGACGTGGTGATCGGCGCCCTGTTGGGTGCCGATGAGTTTGGTTTCGCCACCGCGCCGCTGGTGGTGGAAGGCTGCATCATGATGCGCAAGTGCCACCTGAACACCTGCCCGGTGGGTGTGGCCACACAGGACCCCGAGCTGCGCAAGAAGTTTGCTGGCAAACCCGAGCACGTGGTCAACTACTTCTTCTTCATCGCCGAAGAAGCCCGCCAGATCATGGCGCAGCTGGGCGTGCGCACCTTCGACGAGTTGATCGGCCGCGCCGACCTGCTCGACATGCGCCAGGGCATCGCCCACTGGAAAGCCCGTGGGCTGGACTTCGGCCGCCTGCTGGCCACCCCGGCTGTGCCTGCCGATGTGCCCCGCCTGCACGTGGAAAACCAAGACCACGGTTTGGAAAAATCGCTCGACAACGTGCTCATTGCCAAGAGCAAGGCCGCCATCGAGAAGGGTGAAAAAGTCCAGTTCATGGAGCGCGCCCGCAACGTGAACCGCTCGGTGGGCGCGATGTTGTCCGGTGCGGTCACCAAGGTCCACCCCGAAGGCTTGCCCGACGACACCATACGTATCCAGCTGGAAGGCACGGGTGGCCAGTCCTTTGGCGCGTTCCTGACCAACGGCATCACCCTCTACCTGATCGGTGACGCCAACGACTACACCGGCAAAGGGTTGTCTGGTGGCCGCGTGGTGGTGCGCCCCAGTATCGACTTCCGGGGCGATGCCACCCGCAACATCATCGTGGGCAACACCGTCATGTACGGTGCAACCAGCGGCGAAGCGTTCTTCAGCGGCGTGGCCGGCGAGCGTTTCGCCGTCCGCCTCTCAGGGGCCACCGCTGTGGTTGAAGGCACGGGTGACCACGGGTGCGAGTACATGACCGGCGGCACCGTGGTGGTGCTGGGCAAAACCGGCCGCAATTTCGCCGCCGGGATGAGCGGTGGTTTGGCCTACGTGTACGACGAAGACGGTTTGTTTGCCAAGCGCTGCAACACCGCGATGGTGGCCCTGGAGAAGGTGTTGCCAGCGGCCGAGCAAGAGGCGGCTGTGGACAAGCTGGTGTGGCACCGCGACCAAACCGACGAAGCCCAACTCAAGAAACTGCTCGAAGACCACAACCGTTGGACGGGCAGCAAACGCGCCCGCGAACTGTTGGACAACTGGGCCGACGCACGCGCCAAGTTTGTGAAAGTGTTCCCCACCGAATACAAACGCGCGCTGGGCGAAATCAACGCCAAAAAGGCCGCAGCCGCCGTGGCCAAAAAGCAGGCCGCTCCCGCCCAATAAACCACACACCGACGCAGGAACACATCATGGGAAAAGTCACAGGCTTCATGGAGTACGAGCGCATCGAAGAGGGCTACAAGCCCGTCCCCGAGCGCCTGAAGCATTACAAGGAATTTGTGGTCGGTCTGGACGACAGCCAGGCCAAGGTCCAGGGCGCGCGGTGCATGGACTGCGGCACGCCGTTTTGCAACAACGGTTGCCCGGTCAACAACATCATCCCGGACTTCAACGACCTGGTTTACGCCGGTGATTGGCAAAACGCCATCACTGTGCTGCACAGCACCAACAACTTCCCCGAATTCACCGGCCGCATCTGCCCCGCACCCTGCGAGGCGGCTTGCACCATCAACGTCAACGGGGACGCGGTGGGCATCAAGTCCATCGAACACGCGATCATCGACAAGGCCTGGGCCAGCGGTTGGGTGCAGCCCCAGCCGGCGGCGGTCAAAACCGGTAAAAAGGTGGCGGTAGTGGGTTCCGGCCCTGCCGGTTTGGCGGCAGCGCAGCAACTCGCCCGCGCTGGCCACGACGTGACCGTGTTTGAGAAAAACAGCCGCATCGGTGGCCTGCTGCGCTACGGCATCCCCGATTTCAAGATGGAGAAGTCGCACATCGACCGCCGCGTGGCGCAGATGGAAGCCGAGGGTGTGGTGTTCAAGACCAGTACCCTGATCGGCACCATGCCCGATGGCAGCAAGGTCACCAACGACGCCAAGACCGTGATCGGCGCCGACGAGCTCAAGGCCCAGTTCGACGCCGTGTTGCTCACCGGTGGGTCCGAACAAAGCCGTGACCTGCCCGTGCCCGGCCGTGACCTGGACGGGGTGCACTTCGCCATGGAGTTCCTGCCCCAGCAAAACAAGGTCAACGCGGGTGACAAGCTCAAAGGCCAGTTGCGCGCCGATGGCAAACACGTGGTGGTGATTGGCGGTGGCGACACCGGTTCCGACTGCGTGGGCACCAGCACCCGCCACGGTGCGGTCAGCGTGACCCAGTTTGAGGTGATGCCCCAGCCGCCCGAGCAGGAAAACAAGCCCCTGGTCTGGCCCTACTGGCCCCTGAAACTGCGCACCAGTTCCAGCCACGACGAAAGCGCTGAAAAAGGCATCTTGGCCCGCGAGTTCGCCGTGTCCACCAAAGAGTTCACCGGCAAAAACGGCAAACTCACCGGCCTCAAGACCGTCACTGTCGAGCTCAAAGACGGCAAACTGGTCGAAGTGCCCGGTACCGAGAAAGAGTACAAGGCCGACATGGTGTTGTTGGCCATGGGTTTTGTGAACCCGGTGGCCACCGTCCTCGACGCCTTTGGCGTGGACAAAGACGGGCGTGGCAACGCCAAAGCCAGCACCGATTTTGATGGCGGTTACGCCACCAACGTGCCCAAGGTGTTTGCCGCGGGTGACATGCGCCGCGGCCAATCGCTGGTGGTCTGGGCCATCCGCGAAGGCCGCCAAGCCGCCCGGGCCGTCGACGAATTCCTGATGGGCTTCAGCGACCTGCCCCGGTGATACGGGAAATCCCGGTATCATCACGAAGCCGGTTCGCCGGCTTTTGTTTTGCATGAACGATACCGCCAGCACCCCCTTTGTCGAGTTTCGGGACCTCACCTTCGGGTACGGTGGTCGGACCATCCTCGACCGGGTGTCGTTTGTGGTGCCCCGTGGGCGGGTGACCGCCCTGATGGGGGCTTCCGGGGGGGGCAAAACCACCGCGCTGCGTTTGGTTGGTGGCCAGCAACGGGCCCTCTCAGGCGCGGTTTGGGTCGATGGCCAAGACGCCAGCCGCCTGGACGCCCGAGGCCTGTACGCCTTGCGACGCCGCATGGGCATGTTGTTCCAGTTCGGCGCCTTGTTCACCGATTTGTCGGTGTTTGACAACGTGGCTTTCCCCCTGCGCGAACACACGCCTCTGAGCGAGGCTATGGTTCGCGACATCGTTTTGATGAAACTCGAGGCCGTGGGCCTGCGCGGGGCACGCGATCTCATGCCCTCAGAAATCTCCGGTGGCATGGCCCGGCGGGTGGCCTTGGCCCGCGCCATCGCCCTGGACCCCGAGTTGGTCATGTACGACGAGCCCTTTGCCGGCTTGGACCCCATTTCTTTGGGCACCGCCGCCCGCTTGATCCGCCAACTCAACGACAGCCTGGGCCTGACATCTATCGTGGTGTCCCATGACTTGGACGAGACTTTTCAAATCGCGGACCACGTGGTGGTGTTGGCCAACGGGCGCGTGGCGGCGCAAGGCACACCCGACGAGGTGCGCCACAGCACCGACCCCTTGGTTCACCAGTTTGTGAACGCCGAGGCCGATGGTCCTGTGCGCTTCCACCACCCAGCCCCCGATTTGGCGCGGGACCTGGGCCTGGGGGCCCTCCCATGAGCCACAAAAGTGTGGCCGCCCTGGGGTATGCGGTGCGTGTGAAGTTGGCCGACGTGGGGTACGGTGCCCGTTTGTTCGCCCGTTTGGTGGGCATGCTGCCCCGTGTGTTGGCGCGGTCGGGTTTGGTGCGCGACCAGATCCATTTTTTGGGCAACTACTCGCTGGCCATCATTGGGGTGTCGGGGTTGTTTGTCGGTTTTGTGTTGGCGTTGCAGGGCTACTACACCTTGCAGCGGTTTGGCTCTGCCGAGGCCTTGGGCCTGTTGGTGGCCTTGAGTTTGGTGCGCGAACTGGGTCCGGTGATCGCGGCCTTGTTGTTTGCGGGCCGTGCAGGCACCTCCCTCACCGCTGAAATCGGGCTCATGAAAGCGGGTGAGCAGCTCAGTGCCATGGAAATGATGGCTGTGGATCCCGTCCAACGCATTTTGGCCCCCCGGTTTTGGGCTGGTGTGGTGGTGTTGCCCGTGCTCACTGCGGTTTTCAGCGCGGTCGGGGTGATAGGGGGTTACCTGGTCGGTGTGCAGATGCTGGGTGTGGACGCGGGTGCGTTCTGGAGCCAGATGCAGGCCGGTGTGGATGTGTGGCGCGATGTGGGCAACAGCGTGGTCAAAAGCCTGGTGTTCGGGTTCGCCGTGACGTTTATCGCCCTGTTGCAGGGTTATGTGGCCCAGCCCACACCCGAAGGGGTGTCGCGGGCCACCACCCGCACCGTGGTGATGGCGTCTTTAACGGTGTTGGCGCTGGACTTTGTCCTGACCGCGCTCATGTTTGGTCTCTGAAAGAAGGAGGGGTTTGATGCAACGCTCCGCTAAAGATCTGTGGGTGGGCTTGTTTGTCCTGCTGGGTGCTGTGGCCTTGTTGTTTTTGTCTTTGCAGGCGGCCAACTTGCTCAACCTGAGTTTTGAGCCGACCTACAAAATCACCGCGCGGTTTGACAACATCGGGGGGCTCAAACCCCGAGCGGCGGTCAAAAGCGCTGGTGTGGTGGTGGGGCGTGTGGACTCCATCCGGTTTGACGACAAGACCTTTCAGGCCCACGTGGTGCTGGCCATGAACACCGGTTTTGCCTTCCCTCGTGACAGTTCGATGAAAATATTGACCAGTGGCCTGTTGGGGGAGCAGTATGTGGGCTTGGAGCCGGGTGGAGATGACAAAAACCTCTCCGCTGGCGATGTGGTCACCCAGACCCAATCGGCCGTTGTGTTGGAAAATTTGATCAGCCAGTTTTTGTTTGACAAGGCGGCTGATGCGGGCAAGCCCTCAGAGTGAGGGTCTCACCATGAACAAGGGGATGGATATGTGGTCATTTGTAAAACGTTATGTGGCCTTGTTGGGCCTGGTGGCCGTGTTGGCCGGTTGTGCGTCTGGTCCTGGGGCCCATCCCAGTGATCCCCTGGAGCCCTGGAACCGGGGCGTCCACGGTTTCAACGAGGCCGTGGACACGGCGGTGTTCAAACCGGTTGCGTCGGCGTATACCGCTGTCACCCCCAGCCCTGTGCGCACGGGTGTGTCCAATTTTTTTGGCAACCTGCGCGACCTGTGGTCGTTTTTTAACGCGCTGCTGCAAGGCCGCCCGGTGGAAGCGGCAGAAAACTTCATGCGTTTTAATGTCAACACCTTCCTCGGCCTGGGTGGGGTGCTGGACAAAGCGACCGAAGCGGGTATTGAGCGCACGACTTTGGATTTTGGCCACACCTTGGGCCGTTGGGGTGTGCCTTCCGGTCCTTACCTGGTGCTGCCATTTTTTGGGCCCTCATCGGTTCGCGATGGTATCGGTTTGGTGGTCGACAACCGAGGTGACGCTGTGGCCCAAACCGATCACGT
>JBEBBB010000029.1:0-2862 GCA_041158605.1 Pseudomonadota bacterium | reverse complement strand
CCTCGCCACCGGCTGTGGGTGCCGCTTGTGCCGGGCGGGCGCCGTCAAAACCGCGTTGGTGGTGGTCGAAGCGGCCACGCTCGGGCACCCAGGTGCCGCCAACGTCGACCGCAAAATCGGCCGCGTCGATGGCGGCCTGTTGGCGGGTGCGCAACAGTTGGTGGTTCGGAAACACCCCCATCAACACCCCCACGCCGAACACATCGTCCGCGTGAAAAGTGCCGTTGTGGGTCGCGATCAGGGTGGGGGTGGTGCTCATCGGGGGGATTGTAGGCAGTGCCTGTTCCCCCTTGTCTCACCTAGACCGCGGGGTGGTAATCCCGGTACCACCGCACAAACCGCTCGATGCCCTCAGCCAAGGGGGTTGACGGGGCAAAACCCACCCAATCGGCCAGTGCCTGGGTGCTGGCGTAGGTGGCGGGCACATCGCCGTCTTGCATGGGCAGCAGCTGTTTGACCGCTGTTTTGCCCAAAGACTTTTCAATGCACCCAATGAAATCCAGCAACGGAACGGGATCGCTATTGCCGATGTTGAACACGCGGTAAGGGGCCGCCCCGGTGGTTTCGGGGGTGGCGGGCTTGTCCAGCACGCGGACCACACCCTCCACAATGTCATCAACGTAGGTGAAATCGCGCTTCATCTGGCCGTGGTTGAACACCTTGATGGGTTCGCCGGCCAAAACGGCTTTGGTGAACATGAAATAGGCCATGTCGGGCCGCCCCCAGGGGCCATACACGGTGAAGAACCGCAGGCCAGTGGTGGGTATGCCGTACAGGTGGCTGTAGGTGTGGGCCATCAGCTCGTTGGCCTTTTTGGTGGCGGCGTAGAGGCTGACGGGGTGGTCTACCGCGTCGGTCTCGGCGAAGGGCATTTTGGTGTTGCCACCGTACACGCTGGAGCTGGAGGCGTACACCAAATGGCGCACCTGCTGGGCCCGGCACCCTTCCAAGATGTGCACAAAGCCGTTCAGGTTGCTGTCGGCGTAGGCCAGGGGGTTGGTGATGGAGTAACGCACCCCGGCTTGGGCGGCCAGGTGGACCACGGCGTCGAAGCGCTCGGTCTGGAAGAGCTGTGCCATGGCGGCGCGGTCGCCCACATCGGCCTGGATGAACGTGAAACCACCCTGCCCTGGCTGCGCAGCCTGCGCTTGCAACCGCGCCAAGCGGGCGTGTTTGAGAGCGACGTCGTAGTAGCTGTTGAGGTTGTCCAGCCCCACCACGTGGTCTCCGCGGTCCAGCAGGCGTTGCGCGGTGTACATGCCGATGAAGCCGGCCGCGCCGGTGAGGAGGATGCGCATGGGTGGTGTGACGGTGTGCGGGAAGGTGATCAGATTTGCAACATTTGCTTGCTACACTTGTCTGCAGACTATACCGCTACACAAAAGGGAAACGATATGGCAAAAGGCATGATTCTGGCTGCGGGGCAGGGCACCCGTGTGCGCCCCCTGACCAAAAACATACCCAAACCCATGGTGCCTATTTTGGGCAAACCGGTGCTGGAGTATTTGATCGAGCACCTGGCCCGCCACGGTGTGAAGCAGATCATGATCAACGTGGCGTTTAACCACTACAAGATCGAAAACTACTTTGGCGACGGCCACCGCTGGGGGGTGGAAATTGGCTACTCCTACGAGGGGGCCAAAGAGCATGGTGAGATTGTCTCCAAACCCATGGGCTCGGCCGGCGGCATGCGCAAAATCCAGGACTTTGGCGGCTTTTTTGACGAAACCACCATCGTGTTGTGTGGCGATGCGATCGTGGACCTGGACATTGGTGCGGCACTAAAAGAGCATGCCGAGAAAAAAGCCCTGGCCAGTGTGGTGACGCTGGACGTGCCCCTGGACCAGGTGCAGAACTACGGTGTGGTGGTGGCCGACGACAACGGCCGCATACAGTCGTTCCAGGAAAAGCCCAAACCCGCTGAGGCCAAATCGACTGCGGCCAGCACGGGCATCTACATCTTTGAACCCGAGGTGCTGGACCTGGTGCCCTCGGGCAGACCGTTTGACATCGGCAGCGAGTTGTTCCCGCTGCTGGTAGAAAAGAAACTGCCCTTTTACGCCCAAAAGACCGAATTCAACTGGATTGACATTGGCCGTGTGACCGACTACTGGGCGGTGCTGCAACGGGTGCTGCGCGGTGAAGTGGCCGAGATGAAAATGCCTGGCCGCGAGGTGCGCCCTGGTGTGTGGGTGGGTTTGAACACGTCGATCGCCTGGGACAAGGTCAACATTTCGGGGCCGGTGTACATCGGCTCGAACGTGAAGATCGAGCCGGGCGTGACCGTCACAGGCCCCAGCTGGATAGGCAATGGCAGCTTGGTGCGCCAGCACACCACGGTGGAACGCAGCATTTTGTTTGAATACACCCGGCTGGGTGCGGGCCAGGTGTTCAGCGAAAAAATCTTGTCGCCACAGTACTGTGTGGACCGCACCGGCTCCACCTTGTATGTGGGTGACGAAGACAGCCCGCTGCGCTGGGGTGACGCACGGGCCTGAGGCAGGCCAGCGCGCCCTCAAGGCTGCAAACACGCGTCGGGTGTGCCCCCGCCCTCCCCTCCACCACCTGGGGGGTTGGGCGACACCGGCCCCGCCGGGCCCGCCACAACGGTGCAACCTACCGTGAGGCAACGGGGGCCACCGCCCGACGCACCGGGTTGACTGCCACCACCAGGTCCAGGGGTGAACCCAGGTAAACCGCCAGATCCAGGCAGCCACAAGGTGGTGGTGGGCTCCAGGGTGTCGGTTTGCATGTGCAGGCGGGCTTGCACCACCAAAGGTATGTGCCCTTGTTGGTACAACTGGCTGACAAAGGGGTCTTGTCCGTCGTCCAGCCACCGCAGCATGAACAACAGGGTGTTGG
>JBEBBB010000028.1:0-18811 GCA_041158605.1 Pseudomonadota bacterium | reverse complement strand
CCCACTGACCGCCGCTCACTTGGCCAGCGTGTGGTCCAGGGCGCAAGCTGACAAGGCCGCCAACGAAGCGGCCATGGCGGCCGAGCTGGCCCAATTGCAGCGGCCCAACACCCTCAAGGGGTGGCTGAACGGGTGGCGGGAGCGCTTGGAGGGCTGAGCCGGTCAGTGCGGGTGGTTGTGGGCGGCGGCCCCCATGGCCTCCAGCTGCGCCACAAACACCGCCGGCACGGGCGCCACGGTTTTGCTGCCGGGCTGCACAAACACAATGCCCACTTTGCCGCAGGCCACTGGGCGGCCGGTGGTTTTTTCGGTCATGCGGAAGGCCAGGTCAAAACCGTACTTGTTGAAATCGGTGGGCTCCATGGCCACACACAGGGTTTCGCCGTGGAACCCTTCGGATTTGTACTGGGCCCCCAGGTCGCCCACCACAATGGGGTGGCCCGCCACGTTGGACTCGCGGTAACCCAGGGTCTTGAAAAACCGCACCCGCGCTTCGGACACCAGGGTCAGCAACTGGGCGTTATCCAGGTGCCCACCCTGGTTCACGTGGCTGATGTAGATCTGGATATCGGTCTGGAACCGGTAGTGGGACAGTTCGGGGAATTGGAGTCTGGCCATGGTGTGTGCTGTTGGTGTGAGGCAACGGAAATTTGTAATCGGGATCAGACAGGGTATAAAGTCAAAAAAGGTTCTGACCTCAGGGAAGATACATGCTGGCAAATCTCAAATTGCGCCACAAATTGTTGTTGGCGTTTGCACTGGTTTTGGCTTTGGCCACGGGTGGTGGGGTGTGGGGTCTTCTGACCTTGCAGCACACCTTACACGAGTTGCAAAAAGACAGCGCGCGTTTCGCCCTGATCAAGTCCGAGGCCACCGAGGTGGAGGCCCACCTGCTCAAGGCCAGCAACGACTGGAAAAGCCTGCTGTTGCGCGGCGGGAACCCAGACGCGCTGGCCCTGCACTGGAACGGCTACCAAACCAACCACGCCGATGCGGTGGAACACTTGGCGGGCTTGCGCAAAGCCATGGTGGACGCCGAGGTCGACGGTTCTCTCTTGACCGCGCTCGATGGTTTGGAGCAAGCCAACTCCACAGCCAACACCACTTACCAAAAAGGCCTCAACGCTTTTAAAGCCGGCGGTGCCGACCCTTGGGCCGCCGAAAAACTGGCTGCCGATGTCGAAAAAGCACCCATCGAAAAAGTCGAAGCCCTCTTTGCTTTGATTGAAGCGGAAACCGAAAAACACTTGCAGGCCTTGGAGCAGGATGGTGCACAGGCGACATGGATCAGCGAGGCCGTGATGGGCGCCGCGTTCTTGGCGGGGTTGGTGGTGGCCTGGGTGTTCAGCGGCCAATTGGTGGCTCCTTTGCGGGCCGCCGTGGACTTTGCCAACCGGGTGGCCAAAGGCGACCTGACCGGCCACATGGACGTGCAAGGGGGTGACGAGGTGGCCGAGTTGCGGCACGCCCTGCGCGACATGCAGTCGGCCCTATCGGGGTTGGTGTCGGAGGTGCGTGGCAGTGCCAACGCCTTGTCCACCGCTAGCGAACAAATCGCCGGGGCCAACCAAGACTTGAGCAACCGCACCGAGCGCCAGGCTGGCGCCCTGGAAGAGACCGCTGCATCCATGGAGCAAATGGGCGCAACGGTGCGGCAAAACGCCGACAGCGCTGAAACCGCCAACCGCCTGGCCACAGAGGCCACCACCGTGGCCCAACGCGGTGGAGAGGTGGTCTCGCAGGTGGTGCACACCATGCGAGGTATCAACGAAAGCGCAGGCCGCATTGGTGACATCATCAAGGTGATTGATGGCATTGCATTCCAGACCAACATCCTCGCGTTGAATGCGGCGGTCGAGGCGGCCCGTGCCGGTGAATCGGGTCGGGGTTTTGCGGTGGTGGCGGCAGAGGTGCGCCAACTCGCCCAGCGCTCGGCTGAGGCGGCCAAAGAGATACGCGACCTCATCGACACCAGCCTGCAGCGGGTGCAACAGGGCTCCATGTTGGTAGACGATGCGGGCCAAACCATGGCGCAAGTGGTCTCGGCGGTGGAACGGGTGAATGCGCTGGTGGCCGATATCACTGTGGCCAATCGCGAACAAAACGAGGGGGTGGCCGAAATCGCCGAAGCGGTGGCGAGCCTGGACCAAGCCACCCAGCAAAACGCCGCTTTGGTCGAAGAAATGGCGGCAGCCGCCGACAGCCTGAACCAGCAGGCAGGGGGACTGGTCGAGACCGTGGCCTTGTTCAAATTGCGTACGGCATAAAACGCCACCGGCTGGGATAATCCCGGCAATGGCAAACAAACAACGTGTGGTGGTGGGCTTGAGCGGGGGCGTGGACTCTGCGGTCAGCGCGTGGCTGCTCAAGCAGCAGGGTTACGACGTCGTCGGCATCTTCATGAAAAACTGGGAAGACGACGACGACAGCGAGTATTGCTCCACCCGCCAAGACTGGCTGGACGCCGCCAGCGTGGCCGATGTGATTGGCATTGACATCGAGCACGTGAACTTTGCCGCCGAGTACAAAGACCGGGTGTTTGCCGAGTTTTTGCGCGAATACCAGGCTGGGCGCACACCCAACCCCGACATCCTGTGCAACGCCGAAATCAAGTTCAAGGCCTTTTTGGACCACGCGGTGGCCCTGGGCGCTGAAAAAATCGCCACCGGGCACTACGCCCGGGTGCGCTTGAACGAACAAACCGGCCGCCACGAGCTGCTCAAGGGCCTGGACCCGCTGAAAGACCAGAGTTATTTTTTGCACCGCTTGAACCAGGCCCAGTTGTCCAAAACCCTGTTCCCGGTGGGCGAGCTGCCCAAAACCGAGGTGCGCCGCATCGCAGCCGAGATCGGCCTGCCCAACGCCAAGAAAAAAGACAGCACGGGCATTTGTTTTATTGGCGAGCGCCCTTTCCGTGACTTTTTGAACCGTTACATCCAAAAAGAACCCGGCCCCATCAAAGACGAGCGTGGGCGCACCTTGGGGCGGCACGTGGGTCTGTCGTTTTACACCCTGGGCCAGCGCCAGGGTTTGGGCATTGGTGGCGTGAAAGACAGGGGCGCACAACGCGGTGGAGGTGAACACGCCCCTTGGTTTGTGGCCCGCAAAGACCTGGAGAAGAACACCCTGTGGGTGGTTCAGGGCCACGACCACCCGTGGTTGTTGTCACCCGCCCTGTCGGCGTTGGACGCAAGCTGGGTGGCGGGCGAGCCTCCCACGCCAGCTGCGGTGCAAGCCATCGGTGCCAAAACCCGTTACCGGCAGGCCGATGCGCCTTGCCTGGCCACGCCCGTCGGCGTGGCGGGGTTTGACCTGGTGTTCCACGACCCGCAGTGGGCGGTCACACCTGGCCAGAGCGCGGTGTTGTACGACGGCGAGGTGTGTTTGGGCGGCGGCGTGATCCACAGCGCCACGCCATTGGCCACAGCCTGAGGGCTGCGGCGCAGGGTCAGGCGGCGCAGGTCACCCGGTCGCGCCCGCTCTCTTTGGAGCGGTACAGGGCTGCGTCGGCCCTGGCAATCCATTCGGTACCGCTCTCACCCGCTTGCAAGGTGGCGGCGCCGGCCGATACCGTGACGGTGAGCACCACCTCGTTGGTGGTGCGGTTGCGCAGCTTCATGGCCTTGGTGCGGGCACGAACGTTTTCAGCCAACTCGGCAGTTTGTTGCAGGGTTGCGTTGGGCATCACGATGGCGAACTCTTCACCACCATAACGGGCCACCAAATGGCCGGGTTGTTGTACCGACGCTTTGAGCACCTCGCCCACGGCGGCCAGCACCCGGTCACCCATCAAGTGGCCATGGTTGTCGTTGATGCGTTTGAAATGGTCGATGTCCAGCATCACCAAACCGTGGGTGCCGCCTGGTGGCAAGGGTTGGCCCAACAGTTTGCCCATCTGGTGGTCCAGGCCTTTGCGGTTGAGGATGCGGGTCAGGCTGTCCACAAAAGCCTCTTCGCGGGCCCGCTCCAAGTCGGCACGCAGCTGCTGGATTTCGGCCTGGCTGGTCTGCACTTTGGCTTGCAGCGCCACCGCCGAGGTTTGCATCACCTGGGTGTGTTGCAAGGCTTGCACCAACTGTTCGCGCAGGGCCGGTGCCTGTTCGGCTGCCAGTGCAGCGGTCAAGTGGCTCAGTTGGGCGCCAAAAGCGCCTGCGTCTTGACCCGTTTGGTTGGCGGTTTCGACCACCCCCGCCATGACTTTCTGGAAGTCAAGGCTGATACGGTCCATGGTTTTGTCATCGACGCCGGCGATGAATTCCCGGTAAAGCCGCTGGATGGTCTCGTTGCCCAACCGGGGCTCTTGTTGCTTGAGGTGGTCCAAGGCCTGGTTCAACCGTGCATTGATACCGCTTGCGTATTCGTACCAGACCGCATAAGTGACCGGTGTAAAAGCCGCATCGTGCTGGTTCATCAGCCCCAGTGCAGCCCGCAAAAGTTCAGCGCTTTTTTCTTTTGATTCTGTGTAAACCATGCCGGAAGAGTTGTTTTAGAACGGTATGTCGTCGTCCATGTCGTCAAAACCGCTGGACGCGGGCGCGGGTGCGGGCCGTGCCGGCGGAGGGGCCGGGCGCGACGCTGCGGGGGCGGGGCGGGGCGCGTAGGCACGGGGTTCGGCGTCGTCTTGGCTGGGCGCACCCATGCCTTCCCGGCCACCCAGCAGCTGCATTTCGGTGGCCACAATGTCCACGGTGTTGCGCTCCACACCCGATTGATCGGTGTATTTGCCGTATTTCAGGCGGCCTTCCACATACACGGGACGGCCTTTTTTCACGTATTCACCAGCAATTTCGGCCAGGCGGTCGTAAAAAGTCACCCGGTGCCATTGCGTGTCCTCAACGGTTTCCCCGCTGTTGCGGTCTTTGCGACGGCTGGTGGTGGCGATGCTGACGTTGGCCACCGCCTGACCAGAGGGCAGGTAGCGGATTTCAGGGTCGCGGCCACAATTGCCGATGAGGATGACTTTGTTGACGGATGCCATGGTTGTTGTGTCCCTTGATTGGTTGACGAGCCCAATTGTCCTTCATTGGGCTCCTGCCTGGCCACTTGGAGCGTGGTCTTGTGCCCTGAATTGTGCCTGAAGGCGGTCGCTGTATACACTCTTGTTTTATGGCCAAGGCCGAACACCCCGACTTTTTGCACAACCTGCGCCACGAACTGGCCAACGGCCGCCAGTGGTTGGACCGGGCCGTGGTGATGCTTTTTGCCATTCTGGCGGGTTTGGCTGTGGTGGCGCTGACCTGGCTGTCAGAGGCGGCTTTTGCCGGATTCCAAATGGTGCGTGGGCTGGCTTGGTGGGCACCGTTGCTGTGGACCCCTGCCCTGACCGCAGGCGTGGTCTGGGCCACCCGACGCTGGGCGCCAGGGGCAGCGGGGTCTGGGGTGCCCCAGGTCCTGGTGGCACTGGACGCCGCTTGCCCCCCTACCGAGACCCGGCGTTTTGTGTCACTTCGCGGGTCGACGGCCAAGGTGTTGGGTGTGGCGGGTGGTTTGTGGGCCGGTCTGTCCATCGGCAGGCAGGGCCCGTCCGTTCAGGTTGCCGCAGGTGTGATGCACCACGCCCGGCGTTACCTGTCTCGCCAGTCTGGCATCAGCGACCGGGAGTTATTGGTGGCGGGAGGTGCAGCAGGCATCGCTGCCGCGTTCAACACCCCTTTGGGCGGTGTGGTGTTTGCCATTGAAGAGCTGTCACGCCGGCTGGAACAGCGCAACAGTGGGCTGATGATGGCAGCCATCGTGGTGTCCGGTCTGGTATCGGTATCCGTTTTTGGCAACCTGTCGTATTTCGGCCGGGTGCGCATCGATGTGGTCTCTTGGTGGGCGCTTTGGTGGCCAGGCTTGTTGTTGGCCCTCTGTTGTGGTTTGCTGGGAGGCCTGATGGCCAGGTTGTTGCTGGTGTCCTTGATAGGCCTCCCTGACCGGGTGTCTGCTTGGCGGCAAGCCCACCCGGTCTGGTTTGCCGCCTGGTGTGGCTTGGGGGTGGCCTTGGTGGGGGTGGTGAGTGATGGGCAAGCGGTGGGGGGCGGACACCAGCACACCCAGGTGTTGCTGCAAATGGACGCGGTTGAGAACCACTTGCCATTTGTGTACACAGGCCTGAAGTTTGTGGCCTCTTGGTGGTCGGCTTGGAGTGGTGTGCCCGGCGGGATTTTTGCACCCGCGCTGTCCTTGGGTGCCAGCCTGGGTATGGATGTGGCCTGGTTGACGGGTGCCGAGGCCCCTCAGGCGCTGGTGGCCATCGGTATGGCCGCCTTTTTGGCGGCGGTGATACAAACCCCCATCACCGCGATGATTTTGGTCATGGAGATGACCGAAGGTCACAGCATGGTGTTGAGTTTGATGGCTGCGGCCTTGGTGGCCAGCTTGGTGTCCCGAATGATCAGCCGCCCGCTTTACAGCACCCTGGCCGATCAGATGATCAAATCGGTGACGCTGCCGCGGCGGGCTTGACCACGGCCGGGGCCTTCATGCCCCAAGCCACCCACAACCAAACCGCGACCAAAGCAGCACAACCGGCATACAGACCCGTGGGGCCACTGGTTTTGGCCAACCAACCGCCCAAGGCACCACCCACAAAAAAGCCTATGGATTGCAGGGTGTTGTACACGCCCAGTGCGGCACCACGGGCGTCGGCAGGGGCCAAGCGCGACACCAGGCTGGGTTGGCTGGCCTCCAGGGTGTTGAAGCCTAGGAAAAAACAAAACAGCAGCAGGCCCAAGCCCCAAACGGAGGGCGCTCCTGCTTCAAACAACAGGCCCAGCTGTGCCAACAACAGCAGCCCAATAGACACCAAAAAAACGGTTTTTAAGTGGCCTTGGCGTTCCAGCCGAAACAACACCGAGCCCATGATCAGAAAAGACGCCACCACCGCAGGAAGGTACACCTGCCAGTGATCGGCTTTGGGCAAACCGGCTGTCACCAGCAAGGCCGGCACCCCCACCCACATGGCCAGTTGCACGGCGTGCAGCACAAAAACCCCCAGGTTCAACCGCAACAAGTTGGGGTCTTTCAACACGCCGACCCAGCCCTGGCGGGAAGGGAGGGGTTTGTGCGGAGGCTCTGGAGGCACCAACCAAACCACCACAGCCATGCCTGCCAATGCCAGACCGGCCGTCAGGGCGAACAGCCCCGCCAAACCCACAAGCGAGGCCAACCAAGGCGAAGCGACCAGCGACAAGGCAAATACCAAAGCGATGCTGATACCCACCATCGCCATCGATTTGGTGCGGACGCTGTCGCGGGTCAAATCGGCCAACAAGGCCGTCACGGCGGCGGAAATGGCCCCCGCACCTTGCAAAGTGCGCCCCACCACCAGCCAGTCCAACGTGGGGGCCCAAGCCGACAAGGCACTGCCTACCGCAAACAAGAACAAACCAACCAGGATCACGGGTTTGCGCCCCCAACGGTCTGAGGCCATGCCCATGGGCATTTGCAGCAAGGCCTGGGTCAAACCGTACACACCCATGGCCAAGCCCACCAAAGCGGGGTCGTCACCCCCTGGGTAACGGCTGGCCTCCAAGGCAAACACAGGCAGGACCATGAACAAGCCCAGCATGCGCAGGGCAAACACCGACGCCAAAGCAGCGCTGGTGCGCCGCTCAAGGGGGGTCATGCGGTTGGAAGTGAGGGGCTCGGATGCGGACACGCCAAAAAAGGGTAGGGGGTATCAAACCCCCTATTGTCACCCGAACGGGCTCAACCGTCTTTTAGGGCGCTGCGGTAGGCACCGCAACCAATGAGCATCTGGTCGTCCAGGGCGGCCACATAAGACGATTTGGCGCGCACCACACCGGTTTGCAGGTTGATGATGTTGTACTCCACCCACCCACCCCCGTTGTCGGCCCGGTACCACGCGTCTGCCAGCAACTTGTCGGCGTCCAAACCAGGGGCATCGTGCAGCCGGGTGTTGGTGCGGGCCTTGTCCATCCCCATCACCCGGTAAACGCCTTCCCGATCGAACACAAAAATGTACAAGTCCCTGTCGATGAAGGGGCCGTTTTTGTCGTAAAAGTCTTCCGACGCCCGGCTGTACCCCACGGACTGTATGTGGGCAAGTGCTTTTTGCACCAGGTCATAGGCTTCGTCTGCCGTGCCCTGGCGCAGTCTCATGTGTTTGACCGCGCTGTCCAGCTCCTCGGTGCGGTCCATCAACCGGGCCGCGCGGTGTGTGGTTCGCTCCACCATGGCGGAGTTTTCGTAGGTGAGGGAATCCAGGTCACCCACGGCCTGCACCACCTCGCTCAGTGCGGTGCTTTGTTCCGCGCTGGCCGATGCCATGCTGTCAATTCGGGAGGAAATGTCGCGGATCCCCTTGACCAAGGTGTCCATGACCTGGCTGACCGACTGGATCTCAGTGACCGAGTTTTGCACCCGGCTGGTGGACTCGGCGATCAGCTGGCGCACTTCGCTGGCAGCGGATTGGCTGCGTTGCGCGAGGTTGCGCACCTCGGCGGCCACCACCGCAAATCCACGTCCCTGCTCACCGGCCCGTGCCGCTTCGACGGCGGCGTTCAAGGCCAAGATGTTGGTCTGAAAAGCGATGCTGTCGATGGTGCCTATGATCTCGTTCATGCGGTGCGAGGTGCTTTGCAGCGTGCCCATGCCCGACATGGTTTGATGCATCAACCCACCCGCACGCTCGGTCTCGCGGTGCAACTCGCTGGTCACTTGGCTGATCTCTTGTGAGGAGCGGGCGTTGACGGACACCGTTTCAGCCACCGACCGCACATTGGAGGTGGCTTCCTCCAAGCTGGCGGCCTGGGACTGGGTCCGCCCCGACAGGGCTTGGCTGTCATCAACCAACAACTTGCCCACATGGCCCAACACGGCTGCGGCGCTGCGAACATCGGCCACCAGCTCGGACAAGCTGGTCAGCATGTTGTGAAAGCGTTGGCCAATACCGGCCATTTCATCGCTACCGGGCAACAAGGCGTTGGCGGTCAAGTTGCCCTGGCTGGCGCTGTCCATCGCGGCGCTCAGGAAGACCAAGCCACCGATGGTGGCGCGGTAAAACGCCACCATGCCGTACAACAACAACAGCAAGCCAATCGCACACAGCGCCACCGCAATTTGGATGGTTTGCAAGGTGCTGGCGGCACGTTCATGGAGCAAAAAATCCAGCCGCTGCGAGGCCGCTTTGCTGAACGCCAGCTGGGCCGCAATGGCTTGTGTGCCATCGGCAAAAAACTGCTGGCCGTCGCCCATCAGCATGCCCGACCCCAGCGTGGTACGCGCGAAATCGGCAAAAGCCAGCGATTTTTTCTCCATGTCTTCCCAGCCGCTGGGGGCGGGTTCGTTGACCCGCTGCAAAGAGGCCAGCCGGTCTTTGAGTTGGCGAACCTGCCCCTCCAGCTGCGGGGCCATGCTACCGACCCGAACCGCAGCAGCGATGGCGTCCGCGTTGCCACCCGACGCGGCTCCCGACAACAGGGCGGCCCCCGCCCCCCGCATCAGCCCGGTGGTTTCGGTGAGGCCCACCACGCGCTCCACCACGATGTCCATCAAAAAATACGTGTTGGCCACGGGGTCCAACAACAGGGCGGAGGTTTCACCCGCCAGCGACATGAGCCGGCGCAAACCATCCACCACCTCGGTGTGTTTGGCAAACACCTGGGCACGCTCAGTCGCCGCGGGGTTGCTGTTGACCAGTTCGGACAGCGTCTGTCGCAGGTTGTTCCAGTCGTTGGCCAGGTGCAGCTCGGGGTGCTCGCCCACGTGGTGGTTCAGCACATCGATGGCGCTTTTGAGCTTGACCCGGGTATCGGCCCTGGCGGGCTCCATGGCCGCATTGCCTGACAGCAGGCTGTTGGTCTGCCCTCGGTGCGTCTGGGCATGCACCACCACATCGGAGATCTGGTTCACAACTTCCAGACCGTTGATTTCAGACAGTGTGATTTCGCGCTCGTTCCACAGGGTTTTCACCAATGAAAACGTGGTGATGAGCAGCGGTATCACCAACACCGCCGCCATGGCCACCATCTTGATCGTCATGGGCAACCGTTGCATCAAAGCCACGGCGGGGTTGAAGATGCTGTGCGATTTGGTGGACATAAGGTGGCGGTCTTTTGGAGTGAGCAATGGACCTGGTCGGGGCTAGGTCAGGCGGCCAGCGCCAGCCGCATCTGGTCAATCACGGCTTTGTAATCGGGTTTGCCAAAAATGGCGCTGCCTGCCACAAAGGTGTCCGCACCTGCGTCTGCCACCCGGCGGATGTTGTCGGCCTTGATGCCGCCATCCACCTCGAGGCGGATGTCTTTGCCAGAGGACTCGATACGGCGGCGCGCCTGCTCGATCTTGCGCAAGGCACTGTCGATAAAACTTTGCCCACCAAAACCCGGGTTGACGCTCATGATGAGGATCAGGTCGATGTCATCGATCACCCAATCGAGCACATCCAGCGGTTGAGCCGGATTGAACGTCAGGCCAGCCTTGCAACCACGCGCTTTGATGGCCTGGACGCTGCGGTGCACGTGGCCCGAGGCGTCGGGGTGGAAACTGACCAAGTCGGCGCCGGCGTCGATAAACGCCCCTGCCAGTGCATCGACCGGCTGGATCATGAGGTGCACGTCGATGGGCACTGGCGTGCCATCGGCCTTGCGGGCGTGGGGTTTCAGCGCTTGGCACACCATGGGCCCAAAGGTGAGGTTGGGCACGTAATGGTTGTCCATCACGTCAAAATGGATCCAGTCGGCACCGGCCTGTATGACTTGGCTGACCTCCTGGCCCAGACGGGCAAAGTCAGCCGACAGGATGGAAGGGGCGATGCGGTAGGTCGGCATGGATAAACGGGAATGGGACAATGGTGCCATTGTCTCGCTTTATAACCCATCTGGTTACAGGGTTTACGGCATTTTTACCCGGCTCATATCATCGCAACCATGAGTTTGTACCGCATGACCTGCGAGGCCCTGCCCCGCTTTTTGCCCGATTCTTCGGATACGCAGGGTGGGGTGTACGCGTTCGCTTACACCATCACCATCACCAACACCGGCCGCGTACCGGCCCAACTGATCGCCCGCCACTGGGTGATAGAGGACGGACTGGGCCGGGTGGAAGAGGTCAAAGGGCTGGGGGTGGTGGGCCAGCAACCCTTGCTGCAGCCAGGGGCCTCTTTCCAGTACGACAGTGGGGCCAGCCTCAAAACCCCCATTGGCACCATGCGAGGCCGTTACTTTTTTGTGGCGGTAGACGGCGAACGGTTTGAAGCCGATATCCCCCTGTTTGTCTTGGACAGCGGGGCCACCACCCCGGGCCGGGTTTTCCATTGAGGGCGCTGATGACATGAGCACACCAGCCCCTGACTTGGCGGGCTTGCTGGCGGCCTTGAACCCCCAAGCCAGTTTGGCCGACCGCCACCTGTGGTTGATGCAGTGGGTGGCCTGGGTGCGTGGCGATGGGCGTGACGTGCAAGCCTGCGTGTCCAGGGTCCGTCTGTTTTTGGATGTGGTGCAGTCGCGTCCGGACTGGCAAGGGTTGTGGCGGCGTTGGTGGGCTGTGTCCACCCAGGTGGTGGATGTGGCCCCCCTGTTGGCAGACCATGGTTTTGCGCCCCGCACCGCCTTTTTGAGCGAACTGGGCGAACGGCTGCGACGCCGTTTGTTGCCAGGCACACCCGAAACCACCGAAGCAGGGGCGTTGTTTGACCTGGTGTTTGACCAAGCCGTCGATGCCCGTTGGCTGAAGGCCCTGGACCCGGCGCTGCTGGACCGGCTGTACAGCCTGTTGTTCAAAAACCCCGCCACTGGTGCAGCCGACTGGCAACTGGTGCTGCAAGACGCCGTGGTGTATGCCACCAGCCAGGTGGGTGCGACGGGGTTTGCGGCCGAGATTCGGGTGCGGATGTCGCCCGAAGCCCTGCGGGCGCGCCCTTTTCACACGCTGCCAGGCACCATGGAGGTTTGGCGGCAAACGTGCGCCGAGCACGGCCCTCGCCACCCCGAGACCCTCCAGGCGGCGCGGGCCTTGCGAGACTGCCTGGACAGTTGCCGCAACGCGGCCTACACCGTGTACGCCCACCTCGACGAACACGGTATCTCTGTGGGCATTGTGTTCCGCTTGCGCCAGTTGCGCGAGCGGGTGCTGCGCATCAAGGCCTTGTTGGACGTGCTTGAAGCCGAACCACCGGGCCCAGCCGTGGCCCATTTGTTGGCGGATCTGGTGCAAGTGGGCCGGGACAACCGCAGCGTGCGCACCCTGATCGCGAGCAGCTCGCACCTGACAGCGGCCAAGGTGGCAGAGCGCAGCGCCGAAAGTGGCGAGCACTACATCACCCGCAATGCGGCCGAGTACCGTGCCATGTTGTGGCGGTCTGCCGGTGGGGGCTTGGTCATAGGCTTCACCACCTGGGCCAAGTTTGTGCTCGGAGCCCTCACCCTGTCGGCCTTTTGGGCCGGTCTGGCGGCGGGGATCAACTACGCCCTGTCGTTTGTGTTGGTACAACTGCTGCATTTCACGGTGGCGACCAAACAACCTGCGGTCACGGCCCCGGCCATGGTGGCGAAACTGCGGGACATCCGCCGCCCCAGGGCGGTGCGGGCTTTTGTGGACGAAGTGGCACACCTGTTTCGGTCGCAGGTGGCCGCTATCGTGGGGAACATCGGTTTGGTGGTGCCCACGGTGGCGCTGATCAGCTGGGTGTTGTGGGGGCTGGAGGGACAGCCCATGATCGACGCCGACAAGGCCCGTTACGTGCTGCACAGCCTGGACGTGACCGGGCCAACAGCCCTTTACGCGGTGTTGACGGGGGGCCTGCTGTTCGCCTCCAGCATTGTCGCCGGGTGGGTGGAGAACTGGTTTGTGTTGCACCGACTGGACTCGGCCATGGCCCACAACCCCCGCTTCACCAGGGTGCTGGGTAAGGCCCGATCGGCGCGCTGGGCCCTCTTCATGCGGCAGAACGTGTCTGGGCTGGCAGCCAACACCTCGTTGGGCTTGATGTTGGGTTTGGTGCCCGCGTTTGCCGGCTTTTTTGGGATGGGGTTGGATGTGCGCCATGTGACCTTGTCGGCTGGCCAGCTCACCGCTGCCGCCATGGCTTTGGGGCCTGCGGTGGTGTCGGATACGGCGTTCTGGTTGGCTTTGGCGGGGGTGCTGTTGGTGGGCCCCATCAACCTGGGCGTGAGTTTTTACCTGGCCTTCAGCCTGGCCCTCAAGGCCCAGAACGTGAGCGCCGTGAACCGGAACCGCATCCGTGTGGGCTTGCGCCGGCGCTTGCGCAACGACCCCCTGTCTTTTTTGCGGCCACCCCACCAGCGCCATGGGTGAGTTTGACCTGATCAAGCGTTATTTTGTCCGCCAAGCCCCCAGGGGTTCGGGGGTTGATCTGGGTGTGGGCGACGACTGTGCCTTGCTGCGCCCCCAACCGGGCATGCAGCTGGCCGTGTCCACCGACATGTTGGTGGAGGGGCGTCATTTTTTCCCAACGGTCGATCCCCTGCGCCTGGGCCACAAGGCTTTGGCGGTGAACCTCAGCGACTTGGCCGCCATGGGGGCCCAACCCCTGGCGTTCACCTTGTCACTGGCTTTGCCCAACGTGGACGAGCCCTGGCTGGCCGCATTCGCTCAGGGTTTGTGGGCTTTATCCGACCACACGGCCTGCCCTTTGGTGGGGGGCGATACCACCCGGGGGCCGTTGAACATCTCCATCACGGTGATGGGGCAACTGCCGCCCGGCCAGGCCCTGCTGCGCAGCGCCGCCCAAGTGGGGGACGACATCTACGTCAGTGGCCAATTGGGTGACGCCCGTTTGGGACTGGAGGCCTTGCAAGGCCACATCGAGCTGGATCAACAGGTTTTGCAGCGGTGCCGGGACCGCCTGGAACGCCCGGACCCCCGCCTGGCCCTGGGCCAAAACTTGCGCGGCGTGGCCCATGCGGCGGCCGACACCAGCGATGGTTTGGTGTCTGATCTGGGACACGTACTGGTGGCTTCAGAGGTGGCAGCAGAGTTGTGGTGGCCTTCGTTGTGGGGCGGTGGAGCGGTGTCTATGGATGTGCGCGCCCAGGGCTTGGATAGGGCCCGTACCTGCGTGTTGGCCGGGGGAGACGATTACGAACTGGTGTTCACAGCCCCGACCGCCCACCGCGAGCGTGTGGCGCAAGCCGCTGCGGCGGCGGATCTGCGGGTGACCCGTGTGGGCCGAGTGGTAGCACGCACACCGGGCAAACCCCTGGTGCGGGTGTTGGATGAACAAGGCCTTGAGGCCGTTGGTGAATGGGGTGGTTATGACCATTTTGGGTGAGGCGCCACCGGCGCCCAGGCATGCGGCATCGGTGGTGTTGTTGCGCGATGGCGCCGACGGCCTGGAGGTGCTGTTGATGCGCCGACACGAGCAATCGGCGGTGATGGGGGGGGTGTATGTGTTCCCGGGCGGCAAGCTTGACGCGGCGGATACCGGCCCCGGTTGGACACCGGTTCTGGACCAGGCCGCTCCCGCCCTCTGGCGCCGCCTGGGTGAACCCGATGCCCCTGAAACGCAGGCGCAGGGTTTGTTTGTGGCCGCTCTGCGCGAAACCTTTGAAGAAGCGGGGGTGTTGTTGGCCACCCGCATGGACGGTTCGGCGGTGTCGCCCAACGAGGTGCAAGCTTTTCAGAAGGCCTTGTCCGCCGGACAAGGCTGGGCCGATGCCCTGACAGGGTTGGGTCTGCGGGCCCACACAGAAGCCTTGTGCCCCTGGACCCGCTGGATCACCCCGGTGCAACCTGTGGTGGGGCGCCAGCGTTTCGACACCCGGTTTTTCCTGGGCGTTTTGCCACCTGGGCAATCGGTGGTAGCCGATGGACACGAAGCGACCGAAACCCTTTGGCTGCCTGCGCGGGTGGCTTTGGAGCGTTACCGGGATGGCCAGATGGACCTGGTAGCGCCTCAACTCATGGGCCTGGCCCAATTGCACCGTTATGGCCATGTGGCCGTGGCCTTGGCAGCGGCCCGTGGCCGCACACCGCCATGCATACTTCCCGAAACCTGGGCACAAGACGGCGCCAGGGTCATGTGTTACCCCGGCGACGCCCAACACCCGGTGGCGGAGCGAGCGATGGACGGGCCTTTGCGTTTGCGGTTTGCCGGTGGGCGTTTTGAACCTTTTAACGGTTTTCAGGGGTGGTTCGAGTGACCACCGGTGCCGCACCCACTGGCCGTTTTTTATGGAGCCACCCTGCCCATTGGATAGCCTTGGGCGCGGGCTCTGGTCTGAGCAGGCGGGCGCCGGGCACGGTGGGCACCTTGTGGGCCTGGGCGGTGTACCTGCTGGTACAGGCCCTGTGGGCCCCCAGCGATGTGGCGTGGGGTGTGGCCATCGCAGCCACGTTGTTGCTGGGGTGGTGGGCATCGGTGGTCACCGCCCGCCACACCGGGGTGGCAGACCCTGGTTTTGTGGTGATCGACGAGGTGGTGGCTTTTTGGCTGGTGCTCTGGATCGCCATGCCCATGGGTTTCTGGGGCCAGTTGGCGGCGTTTGCCTTGTTCCGCTACTTTGATGCGGCCAAGCCCGGGCCGGTGCGTTGGGCCGACCAGGTGTTTAAAGGCTGGGGTTGGCGCGGGGGATGGGGCATCATGTTTGACGACCTGGTCGCTGCCTTCTGCACCCTGTTGGTAGTGGCCTTTGCAAGGGCTATTTGACGCTCAGGCGCAGCGGTAACCGTCGCGCCCACCGCGCTTGGCCTCGTAGAGCGCTTGGTCGGCCAGCTGCACCAGTTGTGCGGGGCTGGTGGTATCGCTTGGGCACAAAGCCGCCAACCCCATGCTGACGCTCACACGGCCCTTCTCACTGTCAGGGTGGGGCAAATGGGCCAAAGCCAGCGCCCTCTGCAACCGCTGGGCCACCGTTTCCACACCATCCAGGCCGGTGTCGGGCAAAAACACCACAAACTCTTCGCCGCCGTACCGGGCGGCCATGTCACCAGGACGCACCAAGGCCCCTTCCAGCAGGCGCGCCACCGCACGCAAACAACTGTCACCAGCGAGGTGGCCCAGCCGGTCGTTGTACCGTTTGAAATGGTCCACATCGACCATGATCAAACCCAGGTTTTCCCGATCCCGGCGGGCACGGGCCCATTCACGTTGCAGCATTTGATCAAAGTGGTGCCGGTTGGCCAAACCCGTCAGGCCATCGCGGGTGGCCAGCCGCTCCAGTTCGGTGGTAGCCCGCTTTTCGGTGGTCATGTCGCGCAAGGTCTCCACCACCGCCATCAGTTGACCACTTTGGTCGTAAATAGGGCCTACATCGATGGCCAGGTAGAGCTCGTGCCCCAGTTGGGGCATGCGGCACCAGTTTTCGGCTTTCACCCCAAAGGCTTGGCTTTCGGGGTCGTTGTGAACCTCGTAAAGCGCATCCAGTTCGTCTAGCCGGCCTTGGGCCACCAGATCGGCCAAACAGGGACGTGGGTTTTCATAAAAGGCCCGCCAATGGTCTTGGGTGCCTACAACAGAAGCCGCAGTGATACCTGTTAAACGCTCGCAGGCTTTGTTCCAAATCACCACCCGTCCTTGGGCGTCGAGCACAAAAGTAGGGACCACCAAGTGCTGCATCAGGCTGACGGCAAAGGCAAACTCGGCCTGTTGGGTGGGGTTGCTCCAGTTGTTGTGGGGGGCCATGGTTGACCGTCTCCGTTTGTTCTTATGGTCTCTGGCATATTCTGGCACTGTCCGAGCTCTGCCGCCAGCGTCTTCGCCATGTCTCAACACCCACCCAGCCCTTTGCATGTCACCCCCACCACATGGGCCACAAGCCACCGCCTGGCCGCAGCCTTGCGGGAACGGGGTTGGCAGTTGCGCACCGCGGAAAGTTGCACTGGGGGTCTGATAGCCGCCACCTGCACGGCCCTGAGTGGTTCCAGTGACTGGTTTGACAGGTCTTATGTGACCTACTCCAATGCGGCCAAAACAGGCGATCTGGGGGTGCCTCCCGGTTTGATCGACGCACATGGGGCCGTCAGTGTGGAGGTGGCGCAGGCCATGGTCATGGGCTTGGTGCGCGACACACCCGGGGTGGTGGGTGTGGCCGTGACCGGCGTGGCAGGGCCCACAGGGGGCAGCGTGGACAAGCCGGTTGGGTGGGTGTGCACGGCCTGGTCGGTCGGGGGGCGGGTTTGGACCGACGCGCACCAGTGGCCCGGTGACCGTGCAGCGGTGCGGGCAGCCACGGTGGAACACGCACTGGCAACCCTTGTGAAGGCCTGCGAGAGCAGCCCATAATTCCACCATGAACGACCGTCCGATTCATCCCTCTGCCTCCCGGTGGTTGCGGGTTTGGGGAATGGTTTTGGTGCTCTTGTTCGGGGCCGAGGCGTGGGCCACCACGCGCGAGGTTCGGGTCGGTGTGTACAACAACGAACCCAAGGTCTTTTTGGGTACCGACGGACAACCCAGCGGCATTTTTGGCGACTTGTTGGTTGAAATCGCTGACCGTGAAGGTTGGGTCATCAAGCCGGTTGTGTGCGAATGGCAAGCCTGTCTTGATGCCTTGGTGGCGGGCGGTATAGACCTGATGCCCGATGTGGCCTACACCGAGGAACGAAAACGGCTGTTCGACTTCCACCAGGTACCGGCCTTGCACAGCTGGTCGCAGTTGTACGCTATGCCTGGCTCCAAATGGGAGTCGGTGCTCGATTTGGCAGGTTTGCGGGTCGCGGTGCTGGAGGGATCGGTCCAAGAACGTTACCTCCGATCCATGCTGGAGGGGTTTGGTGTCACAGTGCAGTGGCGGACATCACAGAGCTTAGAACGGGTATTCGACATGGTCGCCACCGGCGAGGCCGATGTGGCCGTGGCCAACCACCGGTACGGTAACCGGCACGCCCCCAACTTCCGGCTGGAACCCACACCCATCATGTTCCAACCCTCCCGCCTGTTTTGGGTGGTGGCCAAGGGCCAGAACAGCGATCTGTTGAGCGCATTGGACCGGCACCAGGGGGACTGGAAGGGTGACAAGGAGTCTGTGTACTACGAGGTCTTGGACCGGTGGGCCGATGTGCCCTCGGGGGGAATCGTTACCCGGCAGTTGTTGTGGGGTATGGCCGCAGCGGTGGTGTTGCTGGCCGCCAGCACACTGGCCGCGTGGGTGTTTCGCCGGCAGGTGCGGGAACAAACACAGGCCGTTCGGGCCAGCGAACAGCGGCTGAACGCCATCCTCGACAGCGTGGAGGGTTACATATACATCAAAGACACCGCTTACCGCTACACCTATGCCAACCAAAAGGTGTGTGACCTGGTGGGACGCCCCCTGGAAACCGTGCTCGGCCAAACCGATGAGGCTATTTTTGACCCTGAAACAGCGGCCCGGCTGCGGGAGAACGACCGCCGCGTGATTGAAGGGGGCGAGCGGATTTCCCTCGAAGAAAGCAACACCACCACAGCTGGTACCGAACCGCGTACCTTTTTGTCGGTGAAATTGCCCCTGCGCGACGCCATGGGGCGCATTTATGCCCTTTGCGGCATCTCCACCGACCTGACCGATCACAAACGCGCCGAAGCGGAAATTCACAGGCTGGCGTTTTACGACCCCTTGACGGGTTTGCCCAACCGGCGCCTGCTCATCGACCGGCTGCAGCTGTCATTGGCGACCCACACACGAAATGGCCACGACGGGGCCCTGCTGTTCATTGACTTGGACGACTTCAAAACCTTGAACGACACCTTGGGTCACGACATGGGAGACCAGTTGCTCCAACAAGTGGCGCAGCGGTTGCGCGAGCAGATGCGCGAAGGCGACACACTGGCCCGCTTGGGGGGCGATGAGTTTGTGGTGATGCTGAGCGGGTTGAGTCCGCAGCGTGAACACGCGGCAGGCCAGGCCGAAAAAGTGGCCACCAAACTGCG
>JBEBBB010000027.1:0-5558 GCA_041158605.1 Pseudomonadota bacterium | reverse complement strand
TCATCTGGCAGTGGGGCGCCCTGGACTTCGCGGGCGGTACCGTGGTGCACATCAACGCCGCCGTGGCCGGTCTGGTCGGTGCCTTCATGATCGGCAAGCGCGTCGGTTACGGCCGCGAGTCGATGGCCCCGCACAGCCTGACGCTGACCATGGTGGGCGCGGCCCTGCTGTGGGTGGGCTGGTTCGGTTTCAACGCCGGTTCCGCCCTCGAAGCCAACGGTTTCGCTGCCCTGGCCTTCGTCAACACCATGATCGCCACAGCGGCTGCCGTGCTGGCCTGGTGCGTGGGTGAAGCCCTGGCCAAGGGCAAGGCTTCGATGCTGGGTGCCGCCTCCGGTGCTGTCGCCGGCCTGGTCGCCATCACCCCCGCCGCCGGCAACGTCGGCGTGGTCGGTGGCCTGGTGATCGGTCTGTTGGCGGGCTTCATCTGCCTGTGGGGCGTGACCGGTCTGAAGAAGATGCTGGGTGCCGATGACTCCTTGGACGTGTTTGGTGTCCACGGCGTGGGTGGTATCTTGGGTGCCTTGTTGACCGGTGTGTTCAACAGCCCCAACCTGGGTGGCCCTGGTTTTGTGGCCGACTGGGTGACCGCGACCATGGTGACCGGTGACGCCTACTCCATTGCTTCCCAGGTTTGGGTGCAAGCCAAGGCCGTGTTGATCACCATCGTGTGGTCGGGTGTGGTCTCTGTGATCGCCTTCAAGATTGTTGACATGACCATGGGTCTGCGTGTCAGCGAAGAAGCTGAACGCGAAGGCCTGGACATCACCTCGCACGGCGAAACCGCTTACAGCCGCTGATAGCTGGCGCGGCAGCGGCTCCAACCCTCCCGCTGCCATTGCCCAACCCACCTGCCGTACCGGCTGGTGGGTTTTTTTACGCCCTGATGTCCGGTGGCAAGGGTGTGGCGGCGCAGCGGGGCGCGGAGTGGGGTCACAATGGCGGGCATGGAATGGCTTGTTGTGACCTGTGCCGCCGCGCTGGCGGGTTTTGTGGATGCGATTGTGGGGGGCGGGGGGCTGGTGCTGGTGCCAGCCATGTTTGCGGTGTTTCCCCACACCCACCCGGCCACCTTGTTTGGGATGAACAAGGGGGCGTCGGTTTGGGGAACGGCGGCAGCGACTTGGCAGTACGCCCAGCGTGTGCAGCTGCCGTGGCGGGCCTTGTGGCCAGCCGCTGCGGTGGCGTTTGCGGCCTCGATGGCGGGGGCCTGGACGGTGACGGTGGTGTCCCCCACATTTTTGCGCCTGGTCTTGCCGTGGGTGTTGGTGGGGGTGTTGTTTTACACCCTGGCCCGCAAAGACCTGGGTCGGCACCACCAGCCGCGTTTTGACGGTTTGAAGTTAACCGGGGCGGCGTCTGTTCTGGGGCTTTTTATAGGGTTTTACGACGGTTTTTTTGGGCCAGGTACCGGCAGTTTTTTGGTGTTTTTGTTGGTGCGCTGGTTGGGTTTTGATTTCTTACATGCCAGCGCTTCTGCCAAGTTGCTCAACACGGCGTCCAATCTCGCGGCACTTTTGCTGTTTGCCTGGAAGGGCCATGTGTGGTGGCACTACGCCCTGGCCATGGCCGTGGCCAATGTGATGGGCAGTTTGCTGGGCACCCACCTGGCTTTGCGCCAGGGGGTAGGGTTTGTCCGATGGGTGTTTGTGTGGGTTGTGGGGGCCCTGATCTGCAAGACCGGCTGGGACGCTTACGGCTCGTTGTTCTGAGCAGGTGCCAGCACCACGTCTTCCACACGCCGGGGTTGCCCTATGGGGGCGGCTGCACGGCCTTGTTGCACCGCCAACAGGTCGTCTGCACTCGGGTATTGGCCCAGCAACAGGTAGTCAAACACCCGGCGGGCGATGGGGGCCGCATGCGCGGCACCAAAACCCGCGTTTTCGACCACTATGGCCAAGACCACCTGGGGGTTGTCAGCTGGGGCAAATGCGGTGTAGAGCGAGTGGTCCCGCTGGTGTTCTTCCAGCCGGCGGGCGTCATATTTGTCTTTTTGGCCGATGGTGACCGCTTGTGCGGTACCTGTTTTGCCACCGCTGCGGTAGGGGGCTCCAGCGAACACCCGGGTGGACGTGCCTTCTGTGGTGACCGCCTCCATGGCCCGGAGCACCGTTTGCACGTGTTGGGGTTTGTAGCCCAGTTGTACGGCTGGTGGTGTGGCCCGTGGGGTGTTGCTCCCCTGTATGGGGTCGTGTATGGCCTGAACCACATGCGGGTTGTGCCGCGTGCCGCCATTGGCCAAGGTGGCCATGGCGGTGGCCAGTTGCACCATGGTGAAACTGTTGTAGCCCTGGCCTATGCCCAATGAAATGGTTTCACCCGCATACCAACGTTGTTGTTCAGGCCGTTTGTAGGTGGCTTTTTTCCACGCTTGGCTGGGCAGCACCCCCCGCACCTCGCCCTTGAGGTCCACACCAGTGACTTGCCCCAAACCCAGTGGTTTCATGAAGTCGTGGATCTTGTCCACCCCCATCTCATTGGCCAGGGTGTAGTAGTACACGTTGCTGGACTTGACGATGCTACGGTGCATGTCGACCGCACCCAGGCCCCCGTCGCCGTGGCTGCGGAAGCGGTGGGTACCGAACATCCAATAACCGGGATCGTTCACCACCGTCTCGGCTTTGCGAGCCCCGGTTTCCAGGGCGGCCAGCGCCATGAAAGGTTTGTAGGTGGAGCCCGGTGGGTAGGTGCCACGCAGCGCACGGTTGAGCAAAGGGCGGTCGATGGACTCGTTCAGGGCTTTCCAGTTCTCGACGTCGATACCCTCCACAAACAGGTTGGGGTCAAACGTGGGTTTGCTCACAAACGCCAGGACTTCACCGTTGCGCGGGTCGATAGCGACCAAAGCGCCTCGCCGCTCACCAAACATGTCCTCTACCAGCTTTTGCAGCTTGACATCGATGGTCAACACCACCGTGTCGCCAGGGGTGGGTGGGGTGGTGGCCAAGGTACGGACCGCGCGGCCACCCGCAGACGTCTCAACCCGTTCAAACCCTGTGGTGCCGTGCAACTGGGCTTCGTAGCTCTGCTCAACCCCCAATTTGCCCATGTACTGGGTGCCTCGGTAGTTGGCCTGCTGTTCTTCGGGCCAGTCCTCTTGGGCTTCTTTTTCGCGGGGGTTGATCCGCCCAATGTAGCCCACCACGTGGGAAGCGGTTTCACCCAAGGGGTAGTGTCGGAACAACCGCGCCTGCACCTCCACCCCAGGGAAGCGGTAGCGCTGCCCTACAAAGCGGGCGATTTCGGCGTCACTCAGGCGGCTGCGCAACAAAACCGCGTCAAACCGCTTGGAGTCTTCCATCAGCCGCCGGAAGCGCCGGATGTCGCGGGGGTGCAGCTCAATGACCTCAGCCAAAGCCTTGAGGGTGGCGTCCAGGTCGGGTACTTTGGACGGGGTGATTTCGATGGTGTAGGCCGAGTAGTTGCTGGCCAGGACCACCCCGTTGCGGTCGAGGATGCGGCCCCGGTCGGGCACACTGGGCAGCACCGCTGTGCGGTTGGATTCGGCCTGTTCGCGGAAGTCTTCGTGGCGCACCACCTGCAGGTACACCAGCCGCGCCGCAATCAGGCCAAACGCGACCAACACCGCTGCACCGGCCACCCAGACCCGGCGCCGGAACAGGGCCAGCTGGGTTTCAACGTTTTTTAACTCGGCCATGGGGCGCTGCTCAGATGGGCCGGGTGTCGTCGTGGTCGTGGGCACGCCGTTGTGGCGCCAGCAGCAGCACGGTGGCCACAGGCCACAGCAGGCCTTCCAGCAGTGGCGCAGCCAATGCAGGCCAGCCTGGCCAGCCGTCTCCTGCCAGCAGGCGCACCACCACCTGCAGCAGGTGGCACAAGGCCAGCAAGGGCAACACTTGCAGGGATTGGTGGGCTGGTCCAAACCACAACAAACGCCGGTGGACCGAGATCGCCAAATAGCCCAGGACTGTGTAGGCTAGGGCGTGCTGGCCCAACAAGGCGCCTTGGTGCACGTCCATGGCCAAGCCAAATACAAAAGCGGCCCCCACCCCCACCCTCAGGGGTTGGTGCACGCTCCAGAACACCAGGCAAACGGCCAACAGGTCGGGGGCCCAAGCGGCCCGGCCCAACAGGCCCACGTTCAACACCATGTTGAGCACCAGCGCCAGCACCAGGGTGCTCCAGATAAATCCTGGACTGGCGGGTAGCAGCAGCGGTTGCCCTGGTCGCATGATCATGGCTTGGGCTCCGTGCGGGCAGCGGTTAACACCAGCACCCGCAAAGCGCCGGCCACTTGGGCGGTGGGTGTGCACTCCACGCGCGCAAAACCCGATTCACCCCGCCTTTCGATGTGGCTGATTTGGGCCACAGGCAGGCCAGCGGGGTAGACCCCATCCACCCCGCTGGTGGTCAAGACGTCGCCCACCCGCAAGTCGGTGTTGGCCGGTACAAACCGCAATTCCAGGCGGTCGCCTCGGCGATCGGGCAAACCAAACGCCAAGCTGCGTTGACCGGTGCGGGTGTTGAGCACGGGTATGGCTTGGTCGCGGTCGGTCAGCAGCGTGACTTCGGCGGTGAAGGGGTACACCTGGGTCACCTGGCCTATCACGCCATAACCGTCCATGACAGCCGAACCGCTGGTCACACCATGGGTTTGCCCCCGGTTGACCACCACCTTGCGGCCATAGGGGTCGGCGGCGTCGTACAGCACTTCGGCCCCCACGGCCGGCGCACCCAGCCGGGTGTTCATTTTGAGCAACGACCGCAGGCTTTCGTTCTCTTGGGCCAGGTGTTCCACCAAGGCCGCGCGTTGCACCTGTTGAAGCAGGTTGCTTTCGGCCCGTTGTGCCTCGGCCTGTGCCTGTTGCAAGCTGCCAAAATACCCACCCAAGCCCCGCACGGCTTGCACCGGTTGCATCACCACCCATTGCAAAGGGGCCAAAGCCACCGACACCACGGCACGCAGTGGTGTGGCGATGTTCAGGCGGGCGTCGGCGACCATCAGCAACAGTGCCAAAGCGCTGAACACCATCAGTTTGGAGACCGCTGAGGCCCCCTGTTTAAAAAACGGTGGGGGGCTGCGGTCTACGGTACCCAGCGGCATGGCTGGCGACCCCCAGTGTGTTACTCGTTGGTGAAGATGCTGCCACCCAGGCGGTCCATGCGCTCCAGGGCCATGCCGCAACCGCGCACCACACAGGTCAGGGGTTCTTCGGCCACCAGCACCGGCAGGCCGGTTTCTTCGGCCAACAAGCGGTCCAGGTCGCGCAACAAAGCACCACCACCGGTCAGCATCATGCCGCGCTCAGCAATATCGGCGCCCAGTTCGGGGGGGGTTTGCTCCAAGGCCGTTTTGACCGCACTGACAATGTTGTTCAGGGGGTCTGTCAGGGCCTCCAGCACCTCGTTGCTGCTGATGGTGAAGCTGCGGGGGACCCCTTCGCTCAGGTTGCGGCCCTTCACTTCAAGTTCCTTGACCTCGGAGCCTGGGAAGGCGGAACCGATGCTCTTTTTGATGAGTTCGGCGGTGGGTTCGCCGATCAGCATGCCGTAGTTGCGGCGGATGTAGGCAATGATGGCGTCGTCGAAGCGGTCAC